>NZ_BAAGVX010000037.1:0-503 GCF_054780655.1 Marinomonas epiphytica | reverse complement strand
GCTTCTTTTTCAGCGAAAGTATGTGCACCGCTTAGGTTAACGCTGGCATCTACCGCTACGCCTTGAAGCTCAAGAGTTTTAGCTAGTGCATCAACACCTGCTTTAGCAGTACGTACTTGTTCGATTGGACTGTCGTCTGTGTTTGCAAATGCACCAGAAGTCATAACAGCAGTAGCAAAAAGGGCGATGGCAGATTTTTTAAATGTGTTCATAATATTCTTTCCTTTCAATTCAGTTTAATTCGTTAAATTAAAATTCAATTAATAATGCGATTAAGAGTTTTGTTGGCTTAGTGCATTAAACTGTGCTTGAAGCTCAGAATATTTAGCTTGGTAAGCCGCTTCTTTTTCAGCGAAAGTGTGTGCACCGTTTAGATTAACGCTGGCATCTACCGCTACGCCTTGAAGCTCAAGAGTTTTAGCAAGAGCATCAACGCCTGCTTTAGCGGTACGTACTTGTTCAATTGGGCTGTCGTCTGTGTTTGCAAATGCACCAGAAGTCAT
>NZ_BAAGVX010000036.1:133604-137092 GCF_054780655.1 Marinomonas epiphytica | reverse complement strand
CGGCGCATTACGGCCTGCGGCCTAACGGCGCCCTACGGTTTGGTGATTTGGTGGCGCATGTTTTCAATGGAATTTTGCTTGAATCATGGGTGCTGCGCATCCAACGGCGCATTACGGCCTGCGGTTTGGTGATTTGGTGGCGCATGATTTGAATGAAATTTGATTTTTTAATGCAATGCGCATTACGGTTTGGTGGTTTTCTTTGGTACTATTCTGGGGAAACAATAACACCAAAGAAGGTCGAAGATGAAATTCCATAAAGCGTTGTTAGGTACTGTGCTGGGTTTGGCTGTAGCGCAAGGGGTGTCTGCGCAAACTCAAATTACTTATAAGTCTGCAAAAACGAGCTCTTCGTATTATCAAATGGCGGTGGAAATTGCCCAAGCTGTGAAGAAGGATACGGACAGCGAGGTGATTGTCACGGTTGAAGAAAGCCAAGGCTCGGTACAAAACGTGATGGAAACGGCTTTTCGTGGTGGTAATTATGTGTTCACGACTCCCCCTGCGTTGGTGAGCTTAGCTCAAAGCGGTAAGGCGATGTTTAAAAATCGTGCTAACCCTAAGTTCAATGAAATCCGTGCGTTGTTCCCCATTCCTTCTTTAACCATGCATTTTGTCGTTTCTGATAAAAGTGGGATTGAAAGCTTTGCCCAGTTAGAAGGTAAAGACATTCTGTTAGGTAAAGGCTCTTTTGGTGCGAACGAAGGTGCGAAGTACATTAAGATGTTTGGCCTTGAAGGTAAGATCAATCTGTCGAAAGTGGAATTGTCGAACGCGGTCTCTGCCCTTAAAAATGGCCAAATAGATGGATTTGTCACGGCGGGCTCTTTCCCTGCACCAAATGTGATTGAAGCCGCTGCCGGTACCGGTGTAAAAGTGTTGTCTCTTTCTGATGAGCAAATTGCTCAAACTAAGCGAACTAAGTTGGTGATTCCTGCAGGCACTTATAGTGGGCAAGCCGCAGATATTTCAACAACCTCATTGCCTGTTGTTGCTTACACAACGACAGCGATGGACAATGAGACAGCTTATACTCTAACGAAAGCCTACTGGGGCCAGAAGCAAGCCATGTCGGATACTTCTCCATGGTGGGGCGGTGTTTCTACCCAGATGCTAGAAAATATTCAGGGTAAAATACACCCAGGCGCAGCGCGTTACTATCAAGAAATGGGCGTAGAGTTAACGGCAAATCAACAATAATTAATTCGTGTTTTGGGCCTAGCGTGTCGTTAGGCCCTTGTTATTCCTAAGCAATTTTTCTTCTCAAAAACTGATAATGGGCCATCACTATGCCTAGTAAGTACTTTTGGGCCGGTTTTGGCTTCATCAGCATTATTTTTCACCTTACCTTAATTTTTTCCGGCCTAGTGCCTAACTTGGTTAGCCGCCCCTTGCATATGGCACTGGCTTTGCCATGGGCTTTTATTTTCATTAGCAGTACTTCATGGCAGAAATACACGGGTTATGTGTTTACGATATTAGGTTTGTTGGCAACCGGTTGGGTTGCCTATAACGCTGACTTTTTAGCGGATCAATACGGCTATATTGGTGAACAGTACCAGCTTTGGATTGCTGGGATATTGCTGGTTTGTGTTTTAGAAATGGCTCGTCGCAGTATTGGTTGGCCCTTGCCTCTGGTTGCGGCTTTGGCGTTGGCGTATGGCTTGTTTGGCCATTTGATTCCTGGCGAGTTTGGGCATCCTGGTTTGCCAATCGGTAGCTTTTTAGGCACCTTGACCATTGCCGAAGGCGGTATTTGGGGTAAGCTGACTGGTGTGTCGGTAAGCATAGTTGCCATTTTTGTGATCTTTGGTGCGGTATTAAATGCAGGGGAAGCTGGCCAAGGCTTTATGAATTTAGCGGTCACAGCCGCAGGGCGACTAAAAGGTGGAGCAGCAAAGGTATCGGTTATTTCTTCGGCTTTGTTTGGTTCTATTTCGGGCTCTGCCTCTGCGAATGTTGCCTCAACCGGTGCGATTACCCTGCCTGCTATGCGTAATTTAGGTTACCCAAAATCTTTGGCGGGAGCGACCGAGGCAGTAGCATCGTCTGGAGGTCAAATCATGCCACCCTTAATGGGCGCAGGTGCGTTCGTGATGGTGGAGTTAACAGGAATTCCTTATCAGAGCATTATGCTGGCGGCCATTTTGCCTGCCATTTTGTACTTTTGGGCGGTATGGGTCGGCATTGATGCGTTTGCGCTCAAGCACGATTTAAAGGCAGTAAGCAAAGACCAACGGCCATCAACCAAGCAGCTAATGATCACTTGCAGTTTTTTTATGATTCCGTTTGGTTTGCTGCTATGGGGCATGTTTGGACCTGCTTATACTCCTCAGTTCGCGGCCAGTATCGCAATCTTTGGTGCTGCTGCTTTATTGTTTTTTAATGCCAAAGGGGTGTCTGATAAGAAGCAAATTTGGACTCGGCTTGAAGATGTTGGCATGAATGCGGGTAAACAAATTGCCATGATTGCGTCTATCATCCTGTGTGCGTCGATTGTCGTGGGAGTACTATCAATCACTGGGTTAGGGGTGAAAATTACCTCGCTCATTATTTCCGGGTCATCTGGCATGCTGTGGCTGGCCATATTGCTGACCGCTATTGCTTGTTTGATCCTTGGAATGGAAGTGCCCACCACCGCTGCTTATGTTATTTGTATTTCTGTTGCGGGCCCTGCGTTGTCGCAATTAGGGCTGTCAGCGTTGCAGGCACATTTGTTCGTGTTTTGGTTTGCCCTGTTATCAACCATTACCCCGCCAGTGTGTGGCAGCGTGTTTATAGCAGCGGGTATGGTCAAAGAAAATTGGTTGAAAGTCGCAGGCACCGCCATGATGTTAGGGGTCGGCTTATACCTTATTCCTTTGGCTATGGTCGTCAACCCTTCATTGATTGATTTAGGTAACCAGCCCTTATTAGCGGTATTAGCCGCGTTAAAAATTGCCTTGGCATTGTATTTCATATCCATGGCATTGATTGCGCCTTATGCAATGTTACGAAAAGCCATTTACCTTGTTATCGGCTTAGGTTTGATATTTGGTTTTGGCATTTAGCCACCAAATCGTAATGTGCCATGGGAGCTCAGCACCCATGGTTAAAGCAAGTTCCATTAAAACCATGCGCGCCAAATGTAGGGCGCCGTTAGGCCGAAGGCCGTAATGCGCCGTTGGGTGCGCAGCGCCCATGATTCAACCAAAATTCATCGGGGACAAACGAGGGTCTCGCCCAATTGCGTTGGTGTAACACGAGGGCTTCGCCCAATTGCGTTGGTGTCACACGAGGGCTTCGCCCTCGGCGTCAGATTCGCTTCGCGAACCGTGACCTACGCATCAACATGCAATTTTTCGATTAAACACAATGCCCCGTCAATTTGTAATGCACCACCAAATCGTAGGGCGCCGTTAGGCCGAAGGCCGTAATGCGCCGTTGGGTGCGCAGCGCCCATGGTTGAATCAACATTATTCGGGGTTATTCGAAGGGCATCATCAATT
>NZ_BAAGVX010000036.1:116160-133419 GCF_054780655.1 Marinomonas epiphytica | reverse complement strand
CGCCCATTTTTGAATCAACATTATTCGGGGTTATACGAGGGCATCATCAATCCCCCATTGGAATCATGGCGCCGTTGCGTCGAAGCATCGAATCACCACATCATCGAAACCACCAAATCGCCAAATGTAGGGCGCCGTTAGGCCGAAGGCCGTAATGCGCCGTTGGGTGCGCAGCGCCCATGATTCAACCAAAATTCACCGGGGACAAACGAGGGTCTCGCCCAATTGCGTTGGTGTAACACGAGGGCTTCGCCCAATTGCGTTGGTGTCACACGAGGGCTTCGCCCTCGGCGTCAGATTCGCTTCGCGAACCGTGACCTACGCATCAACATGCAATTTTTCGATTAAACACAATGCCCCGTCAATTTGTAATGCACCACCAAATCGTAGGGCGCCGTTAGGCCGAAGGCCGTAATGCGCCGTTGGGTGCGCAGCGCCCATTTTTGAATCAACATTATTCGGGGTTATACGAGGGCATCATCAATCCCCCATTGGAATCATGGCGCCGTTGGGTGCGCAGCGCCCATGGTTGAATCAACATTATTCGGGGTTATTCGAAGGGCATCATCAATCCCCCATTGGAATCATGGCGGCGTTGCGTCGAAACATCGAATCACCACATTATCGAAACCACCAAATCGCCAAATGTAGGGCGCCGTTAGGCCGAAGGCCGTAATGCGCCGTTGGGTGCGCAGCGCCCATTTTTGAATCAACATTATTCGGGGTTATACGAGGGCATCATCAATCCCCCATTGGAATCATGGCGCCGTTGCGTCGAAGCATCGAATCACCACATCATCGAAACCACCAAATCGCCAAATCGTAGGGCGCCGTTAGGCCGAAGGCCGTAATGCGCCGTTGAGTGCGCATCGCCCATGATTCAACCAAAATTTATCGGGGACAAACGAGGGTCTCGCCCAATTGCGTTGGTGTAACACGAGGGCTTCGCCCTCGGCGTCAGATTCGCTTCGCGAACCGTGACCTACGCATCAACATGCAATTTTTCGATTAAACACCATGCCCCGTCAATTTGTAATGCACCACCAAATCGTAGGGCGCCGTTAGGCCGAAGGCCGTAATGCGCCGTTGAGTGCGCATCGCCCATGATTCAACCAAAATTTATCGGGGACAAACGAGGGTCTCGCCCAATTGCGTTGGTGTAACACGAGGGCTTCGCCCTCGGCGTCAGATTCGCTTCGCGAACCGTGACCTACGCATCAACATGCAATTTTTCGATTAAACACCATGCCCCGTCAATTTGTAATGCACCACCAAATCGTAGGGCGCCGTTAGGCCGAAGGCCGTAATGCGCCGTTGGGTGCGCAGCGCCCATGGTTGAATCAAATTGCGTTGGCGTAACACGAGGGCTTCGCCCTCGGCGTCAGATTCGCTTCGCGAACCGTGACCTACAACATTATCCTTTTTGGAATTCGTAGACACTGCCTAGGTCGAGTATTTGTGTGAGCTCGTCTAAGGCTGTGCGGCTTTCGTTCAGAAGCGCAGGGTCGGCCAGGTCGCTTTCCTCTAAGCGATCGCGGTAGTGTTGGTCTACCCATTGGTTTAAACGTGTGAACAAGGTGTCGTTCATCAGCGTTGCTGGGTTAAGAGCTTGTTGTTCAGCTTCGGTCAGTGCGACACGTAAACGAAGACAAGCAGGGCCGCCACCGTTGCTCATGCTTTGTTTTAAATCAAAAACTTTTACGTCATTAATGGGTGATGAACCACTCACTAATTCTTGTAAGTAAGCCCAAACCGCTGGGTTGTTCTCACATTCGCCAGGCACTACCAGCACCATGTCGTTGTCACCACGGCTGAGAAGCTGGCTGTTGAATAGATACGATTGAATGCAGTCTTGTACTGGCACTGCTTGGGTAGGCACTTCAATGAGATGCAATTGCGAAGCGCGATCTCCCCAGGCACTGAGTAGGTCTTGTTTCATTTTTGCCGTATCAAGAAAGGCTTCTTGGTGGTAGAAATGAGCATTGCGGTTGCCCACTGCAATCACATCATTATGAAATACACCTGCATCAATGACATCAGGATTTTGCTGCGCATATACTACTTGGTTTGTACTCAAACCATGTCGTCGGGCCACCGCTTGAGACGCCTCTAATGTGTGTCTAGCGGGGAATTTAGCCGGTTTGGCTGCCCCATGGTTGAACGCTTCCATGCCGTAAACAAAAAACTCGATTCCTTGCTCGCCATACTGGTCACAAAAACGGGTGTGGTTAGCGGCGCCTTCGTCACCAAAGTGATCCACGCTAGGCAGTGCTGCGTGATGAGTAAAGTGCTCAGAGTCACGGAAGGTCGCCTGTAAAATCGCCCCTGTTGTTTCGTGCTCAATAGAGCGGTGAAACTTGTTTACCAAGTTCGCTGGGGAGAAGTTTACTTTACCGTCTTGTGTGTCTGCACTAGGAGAAACCGTGGCAGCATTGGCTGTCCACATGCAAGACGCAGAAGAAACGGCCGCCAAAATATGAGGAGCTTGTTTAGCTACTTGAGTTAAAACTTGCTCGTCTGTGCCAGTAAAACCAAGGCGGCGTAAGCTAGGAATATGGGGACGTTCGTGAGGCGCTAAGACGCCTTGAACAAAGCCCATATCGGCTAACGCTTTCATTTTCACCAAACCCTGCTTAGCGGCGGCTTTTGGGTTAGAGGGTCGCGCAGAGTTATTAAACGAGGCGACGTTACCAAATGAAAGGCCACTGTAATTGTGGGTTGGTCCAACTAAACCGTCAAAATTGGCTTCGATTGCCTTTGTCATAAATACCTCGTTCGTTTCTAACGTCTAAAGCGCACCGCAGGTGCAAAATTGGGTGAAAAATTACAGTGTTAAGCCTGGTAGCAGTTTCTCAGGTGCCGTTAAACTGTCGGCTTCAATGCTGGCTACTGGGTAAGCACAGTAGTCAGCCGCGTAGTAAGCACTTGCTCTATGGTTGCCACTGGCACCCGTGCCACCGAAAGGTGCTGCGCTAGAAGCCCCTGTTGTTTGACGGTTCCAGTTGATAATGCCAGCACGGCTGTGTTGCAAGAACCAGTGGTACTCTTGCTCGTCGTCCGACAAGATTCCCGCCGATAAACCATACTGAGTGTTGTTCGCAATTTGCATTGCTTGTTCTAGTGATTCATAGCGAATAACTGTTAGTAATGGGCCAAAATACTCTTGGTCTGGCAGGTTATCTAACATCTCTGTGGCATCGACAATGCCAGGTGTGACATAGCCGGTGTTCTGCTCACCACGCTCCATAGTTAACAAAGATTTAGCGCCAAGTCCGAGTAAGTTCTGGTACGCCTGAATTAAACCGTCTGCTGTTTGAGCGGATACTACAGGTCCCATGAAGGGGGCATCTTGATCATCGTAACGGCCAATCTTAATGGCTTTAGCCGCTTTAATTAGATCGGCAATGACTTGGTCACCAAATTCACCTTGCGGTACTAATAGACGACGGGCACAAGTACAACGCTGACCAGAAGAAATAAACACAGATTGAATAATTTCATGTACAGCGGCGCGGCGGTCTGCAATCTTTTCAGACACCAATAATGGGTTATTGCCACCCATTTCAAGGGCCAAGATTTTGCCAGGATGACCCGCAAAGCTATTGTGTAATATGTGACCCACTTGTGGGCTGCCAGTGAAGAATAAGCCATCGATACCTGCATGGTTTGCCAGTGCTACACCGGTTTCTTTTTCACCTTGAACTAGGTTCAAGACGCCAGCAGGAAGCCCTGCTTGTTGCCAAAGTTGGATCACAAGGTCAGAAGTGGCAGGTGCCAATTCACTAGGCTTGAAAACAATCGTATTACCTGCAATCAGAGCAGGGACTATGTGGCCGTTTGGTAAATGACCTGGGAAGTTGTACGGGCCAAATACGGCTACGACACCGTGTGGACGATGGCGTAAACGTGCAGTTGCGCCCGGCATAGGGGTCGATTTTTCACCAGTACGTTCTTGGTAGGCTTGCTTAGAAATGCCCACTTTCCCCACCATTGCTGCCGCTTCTGTACGGGTCTCCCATAACGGTTTACCGGTTTCACGGCTAATGATGGTTGCAATTTGCTCACTGTTTTCTTTTACCAGCTCTGCAAAACGATCAATAATGGCAATGCGCTCTTCCAGAGGGCGGTTCGCCCAAGTTGGGAAGGCCGCGCGGGCAGCATCAATTGCGTTGTTGACTTGCGATGTGGAAGCGCTTTTGGCTTGCCATACTAGGCTTGCGTCACTTGGGTCAATAGAGCTTGCAAGCGCGCCTTCGCCAGTTAGCCACTGGCCGTTAATATAATGTGCTTGTTTCATACAAATACCTTGCCTTTGGCGTGTTTTAGTTCGGAGACAGTTCAACAATGCGGACTGGGTCTTTCGCATCGATACACAGGTTTTTCGCTTCTTCTTCGCTCAGAATAATGGCGCTGTTAGGCGCAGTCGGGCGTTGAATTAATATGCAGCGGAAGTCTTTCACCTTGGTGTTTGCCACTAGATAGTAGTTACCTTGGTCAGTGGATTTAGGTTCACCCACTTTTGCTAGGTAAAGGCGGCTGTCGCGGACTGCGCGGATGTCTTGAACTCGCGCTTCAAGGGTTGGCCCGCCATCAAAAATGTCTACATAGTTTTCGTAGCGAAAGCCTTCTTGCTCTAGTAAGCGACGGGCTGGCACTGTGTTCTTGTGCACTTGGCCTAGCACCGCTTTGGCTTCGGGGGATAATAGGCTTACGTATACTGGGTTACTTGGCATAAGCTCAGCAATGAACTGCTTGCTACCTAGGGACGTTAGCTCATCGGCACGGTCAAAATCGATGGAGAAAAAGTGACGGCCAAGGCTCTCCCACAATGGAGATACACCGTTTTCGTCTGATACACCGCGCATTTCAGCGAAGATCTTTTCGGTGAAGCGCTCAGGGTGTTGAGCCATGAACATAAAGCGAGACTTAGACAATAACTGGCCATTTTTTGAATGACGGTAGCCTTCTTCTAAGAAAAGAGTACAGATCTCACTCACGCCCGTAAAATCGTTGTTCAAAATGAGCGTTGGCATAATGTTATGTACTTCTAACTCGCGGGAAGAATGAGTAATGGTACCTAGATGGTAACTGTAAAAGGGCTCATCTAGTCCTACAGTAGCAAGCAAACCCGTTGTACCGACGATCTCACCTGTTGCAGTGTCTTCCAGCACCATTAGGTAGTCTTCAGTTTGTGGCTGATCGATCTTTTCTTTGGCGAAAGATTGGGTAGCACGGTCAATTTTGGCTTGCAAAATATCCATATCAGCGATCAGTGACGTGAAGCCAACTCCCGTCTTATCGGCTAAATGATATAAAGAATCCAAATCAGTTTGTTGGATTGGGCGTATCACCATCATGCTTGTGCTCTCCAAGATACTAGGTGGTTGATGAATAAGGTTAATTTGTGTTGTTAAGCATGACCCACTGGGTCTGGCTGCCTGACGAAATATGCAATCTGTCTTGTGTCTCTTGGCTGATCACCAAGCCTGCTGCTTGCGGCTCAGCGTAGTCCACCGTGACTAGAAAGTGCTCTAAATGCCCTGTCGCAATAAGGTGTTTCTGAGCGGTTTTCGCGTTCAAAGGGTTACCTGTGTTTAGAAAGGTCTTGCCCATTTTTTGCTGCTCTATGGTACGCAGGCTTTGGGTTCTTGCTTCTATGGTTGGGCCGGCGTCAAAAATGTCCACATAACCACGGAACTTAAACCCTTCTGCGAGTAGTATGTCGGTGGTTTTTGAAGAATCTTCGTGTACCACCCCGATGACCTCTTGGGCATTTTCAGGAAGGGTCGGCACATAAATAGGATAACGAGGCATAAGGTCTGCAATGAAATGCTTATTGCTAATGCCAGATAAATAATCGGCTTTTTGAAAGTCCATGGTAAAAAAGTGTTTACCTAGAGCATCCCAAAATGGTGAAAAGCCTTGTTTGTCACTCTCACCACGAATTTCCACAAAAAAACGTTCGGTAAAGCGCTCAGGGTAGCGGGCAATAAATAACAAGCGAGCCCGAGACAAGAGTGAAATGGCCTCGTGGTTTTGGTGGTCTTTATCTACAATCAAGGCCATTAGGCGGCTGGTACCACTGTAGTCATGGCACAGAAATAAAGCCGATATGCGATTATGAATTTGCAGTTGAGGCGAGGCATGTACAACCTCGTCAATACGATAACTGTAAAATGGCGTGTCTATGCCCACCATAGCTTCAATGCCACAGGTGCCGACAATTTTGTCTGTCTTGGTTTCTACTAAAACAAATAAGTATGACTCATCGCCAGGTTGAACTACGTCTTTCTGAAAAGAGCGGCGAGAGGAGGCAATTTTATCGTTTAGCCGTTCGCGATTCGCTGGAAAGTTGGTAAAACCAATGCCTGCTTGTTGGGCTAAGCGCTCAAGGGCAGGTAGGTCAGCAAAATCGACAGGTCGTACTAGGTACATAGGCTATCCGTTAAATAAAGTTATCGAATCATCTTTGTATGAGGGTATTATGGACCAACTTCTTGCCTTGGGGTAAGTGAGGTTTTTTCTTAAAAGCGACCAAATGTTTATGTATTTGGGTTTTTTAGGTCGAAAATTGGCAATAACTTGGAGGGTGTTAAATGAAAACGGGTGTGTACCGTCATTACAAAGGGCCAGAATATTGGGTTGAGCGAGTGGTAAAACACAGTGAAACAGAAGAAAGCTTAGTGATTTACCAAGCTCTTTATGGTGAGCAAGGCTGGTGGGCAAGGCCCTTGTCTATGTTTACTGAAACAGTGGAAATAGACGGTGAGACGATTCCACGTTTCGAATGGTTGCGAGCGGATCGAAACGCAGAATAGTGTTTGCTTATTCGGGAGGGTGCATCCATGGAGAGTCTCGCATCAGGCTGATAATGCGCTCTCTTAGCCAGCGGTGAGCAAGGTCGTTGTTGAATCTTTCGTGCCAACAAATATGAATAGGGCGACGGCCTGAATATTGGTCAACTTCTATGAACTCTTGAGGAATCGGCAGTAATTTCACAGGATAGAAGTTCGGCTTATTACTGATTACATTTAAAAATAGCTCGCCTATTGAACGAGGTGCAAAGAAAGACATACCTCGTTTAACCGCCTGCATGGCGACCATCAGGCTTTCTGTTTCAAGGGTAGGCTCAATGCAATAGCCTTGCTGTTTGAGCTTGTTGGCGGCTTGGGAAAAACTGTTAACACAGTTAGACGGCAAATGGTGAGTCACACTTCGGTGTTCTGTTAGGTCTTTTAATGTCACCTCTTTTTTGTGATACAAGGGGTTTGTTTCACTAATGATGACGCAGCCCTGCACAAAACCAATTAGCTTAGAGCGAACATTGCCAGGTGTTTCGCTTAAGTGAAGTATGGTCATGTCTGTTTCGCCTGACAGCAGATCGTCGAAAATGGGTTCTTCCACATTACTGAGTGACAAGCGCACATTCGGAGCCTTGTATTGTAGCTCGGCAAGCAAGGGTTCAATAAAGGTTTCTAGGTCCCCTTCATTGACACGAATTTTAAAGCGCCTTGCTAAGGTGTCTAAATCCAACTCTGACGGTGCCATGAGATCAGACAGGGAATTTAGAATGGGTTGCACCATTTCATGTAATTCCAACGCCCGCGCAGTAGGACTTAAGCCATAAGCTTGGCGAGTAAATAAAGAGTCGTTAAAGATGCTGCGTAAGCGCTGCAAACTTTTACTTAACGCTGGCTGAGTTACGCCTAAGCGTTCCGCAGCGCGGGAGACACTGCCTTCTTCCATGACGGTAATAAAAGCCACTAACAATTTAATGTCGAGCTTAGATATTTCGCTGAGGTTCATAGGTATCCTCTAATAAGTCTCAAGAGACTAGGTATCGCTTACCTGCTAGCCTAGTCTCTTGGAGAGTAAACGGGTTATTCGAACTCGTAACGCTTGCGGTGCTTCACGCGGAATAACATGGCGTAAAATACTGGTACAGCGATTAACGTGAGTATGGTGGCAAAGCCTAAACCGAACGAGATAACGACGGCCATTCCTTCGAAGAAGGCATCGTATAGCAACGGAATCATACCTAAAATCGTGGTAACAGCCGCCATACACACAGGGCGCACACGGCTTACCGCTGATTTAAAAATAGCCTCGTAGATTTCGGTGCCTTGGTCTCGCTCAAAGCTGATTTGATCAGCCAATACAATACCGTTTTTGACTATCATGCCAGATAAGCTTAAGAAGCCAAGCAAGGCCATAAAGCCGAAGGCTGAGTTCATTACTAATAGTCCAGTAGAGACCCCAATCAATGCCAAGGGCACACAGAACCAGATAGTGAGAGGAACGCGTACCGAGTTAAATAGCAAGATCGTGATGATGAACATGAATAAGTAACCCATCGGCAAGGCTTTAAAAATGTTCTCTTGGGCATCGGTACTGCTCTCGTACTCGCCACCCCATTCTAGCTGGTAGCCAGGCGGTAGTTCGATTGCTTCCACAGCTCCTCGAATACGGCCAAAGACAGCCATGGCGGTTTCGTCATCTAAAATGTTCGGGTCTGCCATCACGGTAATAGTCCGTTTACGGTCACGCCTTTCAATAATGGGGTTTTCCCAAGTAGTCTCAAAACCAGACACCAAGGTCGAAAGCGTAACGTATGAGCCAGACGCAGGACTGTAGATCTGCAAGTCACGGATCTGATCGATGGACACACGCTCTGCTTCTGGAGCAGTCTGCATGATCGGCAATAGGTCTGTACCATCACGGTATAGGCCAATTTGTGACCCAGTGAAGTTCGTTAACAGCACATTGTCTAGGTCTGTTTTACTGATCCCAAGGCGGCGCGCTTGAGCTTCATTAAAGATAGGGCGTAGCACTTTTACCGACTGACGCCAGTCGTCTTTAATGTTTTCTAGGCCACCATCAGAGCGGTATATGTCCTTAATTTGAGCACTGTATCGGCGCAGCAAATCTGGATCAGGGCCACTGATGCGAGCTTCAATTTTCGAGCCTGTTGAAGGCCCAAGCTGTAGACGTTGCAGTTTCACTTCTAACTCTGGGTAGTGCTCCTGCATCTTGTAATAGAGGTCTTCTAGTAGTTCAGGAATCACCTCTTTACTGGTGGTGCGCACAATGAACTGGGCATAGCTTGAGTTGGTTTGCTCAGCTGTATAGGTCAACATGAAGCGCAACGTACCCTGGCCTGTGGTTGAGGTAACGTATTCGATACGTTCGTCGCCCAGTAGCTCTTTTTCGATACGGTTAACCGTTGCGTAGGTGTCTTCTATGTGGGTGCCTTCAGGCAACTGTACATCCATGTAAAACATGGGGGTCGTTGAAGGCGGGAAGAAGGCTTGTTTCACAAACTGGAATGCCCAACCTGCTGTAAACAAACTGCCAACCAATAATACTACGGTCACCCAACGAAAGCGCATGGCTTTGTCTAACAACCATTTGTAGCCACTGAATAAGAAGCCTTTATATGGATCAACGTCTTCTTGCTCACCTTGCTGAGCACTCTTAATGGTTTCTTTGAAGAATAAGTCACAGAAGAAGGGCGTCAGCGTAATGGCGGTAATCCAGCTCAATAGCAAAGAAATAAGCAATACATAGAATAATGAACCGACAAATTCACCCACCGCATCAGGAGATAGACCGATAGGCGCAAAGGCGGTAATGGCAATGATGGTTGCCCCTAATAAGGGCCACTTAGTTTGCTTAACCACCGAGCTGGCGGCTTCAACTTTGCTGAGGCCGCGCTTTAAGCCTATGAGTATGCCTTCGGTTACGACGATGGCGTTATCTACCAGCATACCAAGGGCAATAATCAATCCACCTAAGGAGATACGCTGCAAATTGATGGAGAAGTAGTCCATCACAATGAAGGTGCCTAAAATCGTTAACAGTAGGATCAAACCAATGAGTATGCCTGAGCGAATGCCCATAAATACTAATAGGACTAAAATTACGATACCAACCGCCTCTGCAAGGTTCAGCAAGAAGTTAGAGACGGATTTTTCTACTTCTTTGGATTGGAAGTAAATAGGCTCCATTTCTAAACCAATAGGTTGTTGGTATTTAAGCTCTTCAATACGCTTTTCTAAGTCGGCACCAATGTTTACCACGTTAACACCAGAGGAAAAAGACACCCCTAGCAATAAGGATTTAGCGCCATTGAAGTTAACTAGGTGTGTTTGCGGGTCAACGTATTCACGTTTGACGGTTGCAATGTCGCTAAGGCGAATAAGATTACCATCAATCGGTGTGCCAACAATGAGGTTTTCTAATTCTGAGATGTCTTCAAATTCACCCGTTGGGCTGATACGAATGTATTCACTCCCCACTTTAACGCTACCCGCATTGGAAACCACGTTTTGGTTTGCCAATAGGCTTTGTAATTGGCTTGGGGCAATGCCCATGTTCGCCAATTTCGCTCGGGACATTTCAATGGTAATTTGTTCGCTCTGTTCGCCAGCCACGCTAACGCGGGCGACACCGTCTACCAAAACCAGTTCGCGGCGAATGTAGTCTACGTAGTTTTCTAGGTCTTTGTATGGGTAACCTTCACCGTGTATGGCAAGCATAACGCCGTATACGTCGCCATAGTCATCAAGCACCATAGGCGTTGAGACGCCACTAGGAAAAGCACCTGAGATGTCGCGTATTTTCTTACGCACTTCGTCCCAAATTTGCTTCAATTGCTCGGCACGATAGGTGTCTTTTATGGTTAGTTGAACCTGTGAATAACCCGCTTTGGTGGTGGAGGTGATCTTATCCACATAAGGCAAGTTTTGCAGCTCGGTTTCAATAGGGTAAGTGACCTCTTCCTCTACTTGTTCAGGAGAAGCGCCTGGGTATGTCGTGATGATCAGAGCATCTTTAATGGTAAATTCTGGGTCTTCTAACTGGCCTAGCCCAGTAAAGGCTATGACACCACCAAAAAGCAGAATAAGAGTGACCATCCAGCTGGTCACTTTACGTTCTATAAAATACGAAGCGATGTCCATTATAGTCCTCTCTCACGAGTCCAAGGGCGTACTTTCATGTCTTCTGTAAGGGTATGCACACCTGCGGTTACAACTTGATCACCTACTTCTAAACCAGCAACAATCTCAATCGAAGAGCCTTGTAGTTCACCAAGGGTGACTTTGCGGGGCGTGACATAGCCGGTTTCTTGGTTAAATACCCAGACGCTGCTCTCCGACTCACCAGAGTCTGTGTTTTCGTGTAGCAATACCGCTTCAGTTGGTACGGTGATATGTTTGGTTTCGCCCAACAGTTGGCTTAGATCAATGTCTACGTTGGCGGTCATGCCTGGTAATAGGGTATGAGGCCCCTTATGGTCACGAATTAAGGTTAAAGTTGCGTCGTATGCCTTAGTATTTGGGTCCGGTATGGTTTTATGTTCTTTGTACTTGCCTGTTAGTACTTCGTCTGGGGCGACATCTACTACGACACTTGGGTGGTAATCGGTTACAGCTGAGCGAATACTCACAACAAGGCTTTCTGGAACTTGAAAGTCGACTTCTAATTGGTTGATGTTTTGAATGTGCATCAATGTTTGGGTGGCACTTACGTACTGGTAGTTTTCAATATCAACCGAGGCAATAACACCGTCAAATGGGGCATAAACCTTAGTGTATTTGAGCTGGTTTTGAGCTGACTGAACCGAGTTATTCGCTTGCTCTAGAGTCGCTTTGGCGGAGTCAAACTCGGCTTGAGTGGTTACCTTTTGACGTAACATGGTTTGGATGCGGTTAAATTGCGCTTGAGCCAGCTTTTGGTTGGCTTGGGCGAGCTCTAATTGTAACTGAAAGTCGGTTGGGTCGAGCGTGGCAAGTAAATCGCCTTTTGTCACTTTTTTACCTGACACCGCATCCAGTTTGATGACTTGGCCGCCTACACGAAAAGCAAGATCAACCTCTTCGCTGGCCATTAGCTCAGCAGGGAAGCGGCGAACGTTGATCGCGTTCGTTGGCTCAATGGTTAAAAGCTTTACAGGGCGCACAAGTTGTTGTGCGGCTTCAGTGTCTGCTTCAACAGGGGAACAGCCAACGATTACAAGAGACGTGGCAAGCACAGCCCCTAAAAGCGTTGTTTTACCGAGTAGGTGGTTCATGTATTGCTCCAATATGCATATCTAAGAAACTAATAACCCAATTTTATATCTCTTAGAGCAAGATATGAATTTTCAATTATATATTAGAGATAGTCTCTAAAATTATATCTTGCTGAGTTTAACCCTATTGCTAGAAATATCTGAGCAATTTAGATACAAAGTGAATAAGATAAAACGCTTTTGCTGGTGGGTATCTGTCCAATTTCATACATTTTGTTTACTCTTGTATGTAACTGCTTCCTTTTAGTTGGATAACTTATTGCCATGGCCATACAGATCGCACCCATTTTTCAATCTAAAATCATCTTTGGGCTACTGTTAATCAGTATGTTGAATGCTTGTAGTGCACCCTTGTCAAAGGAGTCGCTGACAGAAGATCGTTTTCCTGCCCAAGGTGTGACCTTTGAAGTAGAAGACAACGTGGCATTCATGTCAGGGATATTAGACAGCAACCTAGTGGAAGACTTACGAGGCTTGTTACTGGCTCACCCTAATGTGACTGACTTAGTGCTGGTGGATGTACCAGGCTCCCTTGATCAACAAGAAACCATGGAAGCTGCGCGTTTAATTCGCCGCTTAGAGCTCAATACTCATATTGCTCGTACCGGTTATGTGTTATCCGGTGGGGTGGACTTATTTCTAGGAGGCGTAGAGCGCACCATAGGCGCTGGCGCAGGGGTTGGCGTACATGCTTGGAGTGATGGGTCTAATGTAGAGGCCAAAGAAGTAAATATTGCTGACCCTGTTCATGCCACTTATGTGAATTTTTATTTAGAAATGGGGGTGCCTGAGTCCTTTTATTGGTTCTCCTTAGTGGCAGCGCCTGAAAGCCGAGTGTATTTTTTATCGCCAGAAGAAGTGTATGAATACAAGATGGCCACTCGATAACATTAGACAAATCAAATGTTTATGACTTAACTAAGAGAAACCAAACGAGGAGGGGGTATGGAACAAATTGAACTGTTTGCCATTGACAACCCTTGTCGTGGCATTTGCGAAAACAGCGCCAAAGGTTTTTGTAAGGGGTGTTTACGTAGCCGTGAGGAACGCTTTCATTGGTTTTCTTTGACGAACGAACAAAAGCACAAGGTGTTGGATTTGTGCAGCCAAAGGCGCTTGCGGCTAATAAAAGCTCGTCAAGCAAGGCTAAGTGCCGAACATTCAAAAGCATCACTGCCTTACGGTATGGAGGAAGAAACAGCAGCTACTTTTGTGCTGACGCCCCCTCCTTCCAACTAAGTGCTGTTAGCCAAAAATATGCTCTAACGCCTCACTTAAACGTTCAACGCCAATAACGGTCATGCCTTCTATGGGCTTTTTCGGGCAATTGCTTTTAGGGACAACGGCACGAGTAAAGCCATGTTTTGCGGCCTCACTAATTCGTTCTTGTCCTGATGGAACAGGGCGGATCTCTCCTGACAGACCGACTTCTCCCAGTACGACTAAATCGTGAGGCAGTACTTGGTCTCGAAAGCTAGACACAACCGCCGCGATGGCGGCTAAGTCGGCACTGGTTTCCAATACTTTGACACCGCCTACAACATTCAGATAGACATCTTGGTCAGAGGTCAGTAAGCCGCCATGTTTGTGTAATACTGCCAGCAGCATAGCTAAGCGATTATGATCAAAACCAACGGTAACCCGTCTTGGATTACCAAAAGCGGACTCGTCCACTAGAGCCTGCAATTCTACCAGTAGTGGCCTTGTCCCTTCCCAGACCACCATCACGAGGCTTCCAGCCGCCGGATGATTGCTGCGATTTAAGAAAATAGAGCTAGGGTTTTTTACTTCTTTGAGGCCGTTTTCTAGCATGGCAAACACTCCAAGCTCATTAATGGCTCCAAAGCGGTTTTTCATGCCTCTTAGAGTACGAAAGCGTGAATCTTCCGAGCCTTCTAATAGCACGGAGCAGTCCACCATATGTTCGAGTACTTTTGGTCCGGCAAGGGAACCGTCCTTCGTAACATGGCCTACTAGCAACACCGCTGTTTGTGTTTGTTTGGCGAAACGAGTTAATACAGCAGCACTTTCACGCACTTGCGAGACACTGCCAGGGGCAGATTCTATGCCATCAAGGTGCATGACTTGGATGGAGTCAATTACGATAATTTTAGGTTTGACCTGTTGAGCCACATTCATAATGGCCTCAACATTGGTTTCAGACAGCATTTTTAAATTCTGGGTGGGTAAGCCAAGACGCTGAGCGCGCATTGCTACCTGTTGCAAAGATTCTTCCCCTGTAACGTACAGCGCTGGCTGCTGTTGGGCCAACCAACACATGGTTTGCAGTAGTAGAGTACTTTTACCCGCACCAGGGTGGCCGCCAATCAACACTACTCCACCAGGCACTAACCCACCACCTAATACTCGGTCAAACTCGCTGGCACCAGAACTAAAGCGCGGTACGTCTGCTAAGTCCACCTCAGATAAATCTTGAATCCCCGTTGTGGTGCCTGCGTACCCCTGGAACTTCGGATCTTGAGTCGCTGATACACGAGCAGAGGTTTTACCGGACGTTAGACGAATTTCAGTGAGGGAATTCCACGCTTTACAAGCTTGGCATTGACCCTGCCACTTGGCGTAATCCGCGCCACATTCATTACATACAAAGGCGGTTTTTGCTTTGGCCATGATGTTCTCTTGTTGGGGGTAGGTAAAAAAATTATATCACTTTCCTTCATATATATGAGGGAAGTTTGTAAACATAGAATAGGAGGCAAAATGCTGCGAGTAGGTTCTACAAAAATAGGAGTTGTTTAATGAATTGAATTTTAGAAAAGAGAGGAGAAGAAGAACATAAAAGAAACCCCCGCCGAGGCGAGGGTTTTGTCAGTAAAGGAGCTTTACTTAATAAGTAGCTTAGATGAGCTTACTTTTTGAATTCTGGGTACGCTTCCATACCACATTCAGCAAGGTCAACACCTTCGTACTCGTCTTCTTCAGAGACACGTACACCCATGATAGCTTTGATGATCAACCAAGTTACCAAGCTTGCTGCGAATACCCATACGAAGATGGTTACAGCGCCAGCGATTTGGCCAGAGAAAGAAGCACCGTCGTTAGTTAGTGGCACAGCTAGTAGACCCCAAAGACCCACAACACCGTGTACAGAGATAGCACCAACTGGATCATCAATTTTTAGCTTATCAAGCGTTAGGATAGAAACCACTACGATCAGGCCGCCGACAACACCGATTAGAGTAGCGCCAAGAGCAGTAGGAGTAGAAGGTTCAGCTGTGATCGCAACTAGGCCTGCAAGCGCACCGTTTAAAAGCATAGTTAAGTCAGCTTTACCGAACAAGATACGAGCAAGGATTAGAGCACCGATTGCACCACCAGCGGCTGCGGCATTCGTATTTAGGAATACCATAGCAACAGAGTTAGCGTTTGCAATGTCGCCAAGTTTTAGTACAGAACCACCGTTGAAACCGAACCAACCCATCCAAAGGATGAAAGTACCTAGCGTTGCTAGAGGAAGGTTAGCACCAGGGATAGCGCGTACTTCACCGTTAGGGCCGTATTTGCCTTTACGAGCGCCTAGTACAAGTACACCAGCAAGAGCGGCAGCCGCACCAGCCATGTGAACAATACCAGAACCTGCGAAGTCGGAGAAACCTAGGTCGCCAAGGTTGAACATACCGAATACGTCGTTACCGCCCCAAGTCCAAGAACCTTCAAGAGGGTAGATAACAGCTGTCATGACTACTGCAAAAGCTAAGAAAGCCCAAAGCTTCATACGCTCAGCAACCGCACCAGATACGATAGACATAGCAGTTGCAACGAATACTACTTGGAAGAAGAAGTCAGAAGCGCCAGAGTAGATAGAGCCGCCTTCAAAGCCGCCATCACGACCCGCGAAGTCACCTAACGTGCCTGCTACATCAACGTCTTCAATACCAGATAAGAACCAAGTACCACCGTACATGATTGAGTAACCACAAATTAGGTACATGGTGCAGGAAATCGCAAAAAGAGCGACGTTTTTGGTTAGGATTTCAGTGGTGTTTTTACCACGAACTAGACCTGCTTCTAACATGGCGAAACCAGCCGCCATCCACATAACGAGCGCGCCACACACTAGGAAGTAAAAAGTGTCCATGGCATATTGTAAGTGAAAAATTTGATCTTGCATCTTGTGCCCCCCTAAAGGCTTGTTATATTCGGGCAGTCTTAAACTGCTTCTACACCTGTTTCGCCGGTACGAATACGAACCGCTTCTTCAAGGTTGACGATAAAGATTTTACCGTCGCCGATTTTGCCAGTGTTAGCTGCGCCAGAAATGGCTTCAACCACTTGGTCAGACATATCATCTGCAATGGCTAGTTCAATTTTTACCTTCGGTAGAAAGTCCACTACATACTCAGCACCACGGTAAAGCTCTGTGTGGCCTTTTTGACGTCCGAAACCTTTTACTTCTGTCACGGTGATACCTTGTACACCGATTTCAGAAAGCGCTTCTCGAACATCATCGAGTTTGAATGGCTTGATGATGGCAGTTATCAATTTCATACCTACTGTCTCCTGTTAAAGTCAGTCTTGTGATTTGTTATTTGCATCTTTCCTGCATGTTCTTGCTATATTCAATATGTGTGCCAGCTTTTCTTAAGGCTTTATTTATAAGGCTTTGGACTAGGTTGGCTGGTTTTGCCTATTACAATGATTCAAATTAGTGCGGCATCTTGGGTTGTTGTGGTGGCGACTTGCATTTCTTTGGTGCGCTTTAGTGAATGATTCGACCAATAGCGGTTTATTAGCTATATCATCCTGTTTTAATTGGTTATTTAGAGAAGATAAAACTGAATGATTAGGTATTTGCAGCGTAAATACCCTTCTTGGATGCAAGTGGCAAATAAAATGAGTGCACATAAAAGAAGCAACACTTCCAAAAATTACACAAAACGTAGGGCGCCGTTAGGCCGCAGGCCGTAATGCGCCGTTGGGTGCACTGCGCCCATGATTGAATCAAATTGCGTCGGCGTTATACGAGGGCTTCGCCCTCGGCGTCAGATTCGCTTCGCGAACCATGACCTACCCCTCAACATGCAATTTTTCGATTAAAAAATGCGCCGTCAATTTGTAATGCACCACCAAATCGTAGGGCGCCGTTAGGCCGCAGGCCGTAATGCGCCGTTGGGTGCACTGCGCCCATGATTGAACCAAATTGCGTTGGCGTTATACGAGGGCTG
>NZ_BAAGVX010000036.1:0-116150 GCF_054780655.1 Marinomonas epiphytica | reverse complement strand
AATTTGTAATGCACCACCAAATCGTAGGGCGCCGTTAGGCCGCAGGCCGTAATGCGCCGTTGGGTGCACTGCGCCCATGATTGAACCAAATTGCGTTGGCGTTATACGAGGGCTGCGCCCTCGGCGACAGATTCGCTTCGCGAACCGGAGCAAATTACTCAATGCGATTGTGGTGGCAGGTTGTGGGAGACAGGGCGGAGAATGGCTTTTATAATGGCGGTATCTTTTAATGAGTAGAGATAGTCTAATGATAGATCAGTTTATTAAGCAGTTGGGTGCAGGGCTTGAACAAGCCGCAGATACTTTGGGTAAACTACCAAAGGATGAGATTCAAGCCCAGTTGCATCAGGTTGCGCAAAACACGCTTACTAAAATGGACCTAGTCACACGGGAGGAATTTGAGGTGCAAGCTGCAATGTTGGCTAAGTACCGTGCTCGTCTGGCAGAGTTAGAAGCTCGATTAGATGAACTAGAAAAGTAAAAAGGGTCTAGACTAAGTAGGGTGGTGGTTTGTTAGTGAACGAGTAACAGACCAAACGCTATTAAATTTGATCAAGGAGTGATCATGAGTCTAGCTACTATTTACAGCCGCGCCCGAGTGGGCGTTTCCTCTCCTTTGGTAACGGTCGAAACTCATATTTCGAATGGCTTACCGTCTTTAAACATTGTGGGGCTCCCTGAAGCCGCGGTACGAGAATCGAAAGATCGAGTACGCAGTGCCATTATTAACAGCAAGTTTGAATTTCCAACTCGCAGGGTCACGATAAACCTGGCCCCTGCCGATTTACCCAAAGAAGGTGGGCGCTATGATTTGGCCATTGCGATCAGTATTTTGTCGGCTTCTGGGCAGCTGGGCGATATCAATTTAAGGGGCTATGAGTTTATTGGTGAACTGGCGTTGTCTGGTGATATTCGCGCTGTCACTGGATTGCTGCCGTCTGCAATTGCTTGCGAGAAGGCCAATCGACAGTTGATTTTACCTTCTGGAAATCAAGGTGAAGCAGCATTGGTGGAAGGCAACAGTGTTCATGCCAGTAATTTAGTGACGGTGACAGCGCATTTATTAAAACATGGGCCATTACCTTCGTGTGACAGTTTAAGAAACAGTGTACTGCCGCTAGAGCATAAAGACATGCAAGATGTTAAGGGGCAGTATCAAGCCAGAAGAGCCTTGGAAGTCGCAGCAGCGGGCGGACACAATTTGCTTTTTATTGGGCCAGCAGGAACAGGTAAGACCATGTTAGCGTCTCGCCTACCGAGTATTATGCCTTTAATGACGGAAAAAGAAGCGTTACAAGTAGCCGCTGTTCAATCGGTAGCTGGCCGAAAAATGGGGTTGGACTGGCATTGGTCTGAGCGGCCATTTCGTTCTCCGCACCATTCTTGCTCAGCCGCAGCGTTAGTGGGTGGTGGCTCGATACCTAAACCAGGTGAAGCCTCTTTAGCTCATTGCGGAGTGCTTTTTTTGGATGAATTACCTGAGTTTGATCGGCGCGTGTTAGAAGTGTTGCGCGAACCTCTTGAAAGTGGCGAAGTGCACCTGTCTAGAGCAAGAGGGCAGGTATCCTACCCAGCACGTTTTCAGTTAGTGGCGGCAATGAACGCTAGCAATGAAGCCTACAGCGGTGGCGATGATTATTATCAGTCGAGCGCGAGCCAAAAGTATTTAAGAAAGCTCTCAGCACCTTTTTTAGACCGTATAGACCTGCATGTGGAAGTACCCCCTTTACCATCGGAGGTGTTAGTAGATGAAAGCAAGTTAGGAGAGTCCAGCGCCAGTATTCGCCAAAGAGTCGAGTTGGCGGTTGCGCGCCAGCGACAACGTCAGGGTGTCCAGAATGCACAGCTAACAGGCCGACAACTTGAGTCAATTTGTGCTTTGAGCGAGGCTGATAAAGTGTTTATGCAACAAGCATTGGAGTCGCTAAAGTTATCCGCAAGAGCGTATCATCGAGTGCTTAAGGTCGCTTTAACCTTGGCTGACCTTGCCAACAGTCCAGTGCAAAGAGCGCATTTAATGGAGTCACTAAGCTATCGCAAAATGGAGAAAACCTTAGCGCGAATTGACGGTTAACAGCTCTGCTTAATAACGGCAAAAGGTGCTTCCTTATTTGAAGCTTGCTATTCTTATATTAAGGTTATAAAAGGGAGAATACTGTGCGGTATAACATGCTTTGTTTAGGGGTAATAGCGAGTTGTTTGAGCATGCCGAGTTGGGCGGATATCGAGTACCTTGAAGTGACCGCAGGACCTTATTTATCTTTAATTCACTATGAAGAGCCTGGCGTCATGGAGGAAGAGGGTTCACTGACCGGCCTGACAGGGCAGGTAACCGTCTATCAAGCTGCGTCTTTACTGTCCCTTGAAATAAGCTATGGGGACGGTGCTATGGATTACCAAGGTACAGGGCGAATTGAAGGCATAGATAACCATTTGTTTGAAGCCAGAGCTTTGGCAGGACACAGCATACCACTTTCTAATGCTCGCTACCTTACAGTCTTTATTGGTTTAGGTTATCGTGAACTGGTCGACAATGCAGAAGGCAGGGTGTCTACCACAGGACATAGAGGTTATAAGCGCAAACAGATTTACTTTTATAACCCCATTGGACTTGAGCTAAAAACCTTCGTTTCAGGTACGGATTGGTCGGTCAGTGGCCGAGCTGAGTATGATAATTTTATTTTCGGCCGCAATACCTCTTACCTTGGCTCTATTCCAGGTTATACCGATATTCGGCTGGACCAAAATGAAGGCCATGGCTATCGCTTTTCCTTAGCGTTTGAAAAAACGATTAACTCTCAAGGTGCAGCGTTAATTATTGAGCCTTATTATCGACACTGGAGTATTGCGGATTCTGAGAGCACTTCCGATGGTCGCCGCACTTGGATTGAGCCGAATAACACCTCCGATGAATGGGGAACAGCACTCTTATTGTCATTTTAGTGTTGTTTTTCTGTCATATTTAATAACAATTCGTTACAATTTATGCCCCATTTTTGCGCGATTGCAATGATTGGAGAGCAAAAGTAGCGCATTAGTTGCCTCTTTTATTATCAATGAAGATGCTAACGTCACCCTCATTTCGAGTAGGGTGATGTTTGAATGGAGATGTTTCATGGTTATTCAGTTGTTCCCGTTTTGGGCTTTGTTGTTGTCTGTGATTGCTTTTTTTCAACCAAGTTGGTTTGTTGGCTTAAAAACTGAAATTGTTCCTCTACTTATTATCATTATGCTAGCAATGGGGCTGACCCTAAGTCCGAAAGATTTTAAGCAAGTAGTAAAAAACCGAAATGCTGTTCTAGTGGGCGTTTTGTTACAGTTTTTAGTGATGCCATTGGCGGCCTTTATTGTGGCGGCAAGTTTTGGTTTTGATTCTGAACTGACAGTAGGTATGCTGCTTGTGGGCAGTGTTGCTGGTGGTACGTCTTCAAATGTGATGTGTTATTTGGCAAAAGGTGACACGGCGTTGTCTATTTCTATGACCGCAATTTCAACCTTGCTTGGTGTTGTGTTAACCCCTTTCTTAGTGTCGTTGATGATAGGCCAAAGTGTCGATGTGCCGGTATCTGCCATGCTAATGAGCTTGGTGAAGATTGTACTTTTACCTGTAGCGGCTGGTGTGGTTCTAAATTCATTTTTTGGTAATGTGATCCGCAAGGTTGAGGGCGTTTTTCCGTATATTTCTATGTTTGCCATCGTGTTGATCATTGCTATTGTGGTGGCATTGAGTGCCGGCAAACTAGTGGAAGTTGGCCTATTGGTTATTGCTGCTGTCATTATTCACAACGCAATTGGCTTAGTTTTGGGCTACTGGGTCACGCATTTACTAGGTTTTGATGCAAAGGTGTGCCGTACTATTGCTTTTGAAGTCGGTTTGCAAAACTCTGGTTTAGCCGCAGCTTTGGCGATCAAATTCTTTACGCCTTTGGCTGCACTACCAGGCAGTATCTTTAGTGTTTGGCATAACATTTCAGGCTCATTACTTGCCAGCTACTGGAGTCGCCGACCTTTAGAAGAGCAAGATGAAAAATAGCTTTTCTTTATTCTAATTCCCTTGTTGATAGAGCAGCTCTTCTATAGAGTTTGCTCTTTTTTTTGTCTATAAAAAAGTAATTTCTGTGCGGCTGGAGGTGATGTCAGGTAAACTAGACGTCGAATTTTATCTTCTTTTATACGCTAGGTTATCTATGTCAGACCCCGTTTTATCCATTAGCCATAGGTTGAAAAACCTGAACGACCGCCAGCTCGATGCGGTAAAGCAAATAGATGGCCCCTTGTTGGTGTTGGCCGGAGCGGGTTCAGGAAAAACCAGTGTAATTACGACCAAAATTGCCTATCTAATACAGACTTGTGGCTTTAAAGCCAGCAGTATTATTGCGGTGACCTTTACCAATAAAGCAGCCCGAGAAATGAAAGAGCGGGTGGTCGGTATGCTATCTAAAACCGAGAGTCGTGGGTTGAGTATTTCTACTTTCCATAATCTGGGTTTACGCATTTTACGCAAAGAGTATCGTCGAGCAGGATTAAAAGAAGGCTTTACCTTGTTCGACTCGCAAGACTCTTTAAGCCTGGTGAAAGAAATTCTGGAAAAAGAATTTAACGAGCAAGGAGATGCTGCGGCCTACTGTCAAAATACGATTTCCAATTGGAAAAACGATCTAACAGCGCCGAGTGAAGCGGTAACGCACGCAGATACAGAAGAAATACTTTTAGCAGCACAAGTCTATGGACAGTATCAAAGGTATTTGCGTGCTTACAATGCAGTAGACTTTGATGACCTTATTTTATTGCCAGTGAGCCTGTTAATGGCTGACGAAGCACTGCGTGAGCGTTGGCAGAATAAAGTGCGCTATTTACTGGTGGATGAGTGCCAAGATACCAATGCCAGCCAGTATGAATTAATTCGTTTATTAGCGGGGTTCCGACGCTGTTTTACCCTAGTTGGGGACGACGACCAGTCCATTTATGCTTGGCGAGGGGCTCGTCCTGAAAACCTCGAACGCCTTTCTACGGATTATCCTAATTTAAAAATGGTAAAGCTTGAGCAGAATTACCGCTCTACCAAAACCATACTTAAGGCGGCCAACACACTGATTGCCAATAACCCTCACGTTTATGATAAGGCATTATGGAGTGATTTAGGCGTTGGAGAACCAATTCGAGTTATGGTTACCCGTAATGAAGATGCCGAGTCCGAGCGTGTTGCCGCAGAGATTCAAGCGAAGCATTTGCGCTACGATATTCCTTATCGAGACTTTGCGATTTTGTATCGTGGTAATCATCAAGCGCGCTTATTAGAGATTAAACTGCAAGCCTATCGTATTCCCTATAAAATGAATGGCGGAACGTCTTTCTTCGCGCGAGCAGAAATAAAAGACCTGATGGGGTATTTGCGCCTCTTAGTTAATCCTGACGACGATAACGCATTTTTACGTATTGTTAACTTGCCAAGGCGTGAAATTGGCCCTGCCACTCTTGAGAAAGTCGGCAACCTGGCTAATGCTAGAGGGGTGAGTCTTTTTGAAGCAGCAAGCTATGCAGAGCTTGCGGAGACAGTAAGTGGGCGTTCACTTCATAGCATACAAGAGTTTGAAAAATGGTTGTCTAATCTGCGTAGGCGTTTAGAAGGTGCTTCGCCAGTTCCTGTGATAGAACAGATGATTCACGACATGGATTACTATGGCTGGATTCAGGAGCAATCTTCCTCGACTAAAGCGGCTGAGCGACGCATTGAAAACGTGCGCTTCTTATTGGAATCTATCCAGCGCATGATGGAATCTGCCTGGGAAGAAGACGAAAATGCCGGGCTAGATCAAGCCATTAACAAGTTGTTGTTAATCGACATGCTTGAAAGGCAAGAAGAGGAAGAAGACGAAGATAAAGTTCAGCTACTCACACTGCATGCTTCCAAAGGGTTGGAATACCCACATGTTTTTCTGATCGGCTGTGAAGAAGAACTTTTGCCCCATCGAAACAGCATTGAAAACGATGATATTGAAGAAGAGCGACGTCTTGCTTATGTGGGGATTACCCGAGCTAAGAAAAGCCTTTGTATTACTCTAGCGGCGAAGCGTCGTCAGTATGGCGAAGAGATTGACTGCCTACCAAGCCGTTTTTTAGATGAACTCCCAGAAGAAGACCTTGTATGGGAAGGCCGTGCAGACGAAGGCGAAGCCGAGAAAAAAGAGCGAGGAAAAGCCTCTTTGTCGGCTTTGAAAGCCATGTTGAGTGGTTAGCTTTGCTAGCAGCGATCCATATAACAAAGAGGCTTATTTTGCGTTGACTTCCTTACCGCTAGGCTGGCTGATTACTAAGTCAACCTAGCGAACTGACTCTCGTTTAATGGTCTTACCCTAGTAGCAGTTCAGGTAAGAATAACGAAAGTTCGGGGATAAAAGTGGTGAGCATTAAAGTTGGGAGCCAGGCAAAAGCGATAAAAATCATAGTCGGTTTAAGCATTTCAACGACGGGTGTTTCCGTAATACGTGCACCCAGGTATAGGTTCGGGGCCGTAGGTGGGGTTACGTTTGCCATCCCTAGATTTACTCCAAGTACTGCTGCAAAATGAATAGGATCCATGCCTGCACTTTCTACTATTGGCAATAAAATTGGAGTAGAGAGTAGGAGCCCACTAATATCATCCATTAACATGCCTATGAGTATTAGGACTAGGTTAACCATGAGTAATATCACGATGGGATTTTCCGAAATGGAGTAAACAAAGTCTTCGGCAATGCCGGGGATGTCTTCAAACATAAGAAAACGGCTAACAATTAGGACCATAAATATCATGGTCATAACAACACCGACCGTTACTCCCGCTTTTAGCATTGTGCTTCTGAAAGAGTCCCAAGTCATACCCTGATAGATGTAAATAGCAACTGGGATCGCATAAATAACAGCGAACCCTGCAGCCTCGGTGGGTGTCATTACTCCTCCATAAATCCCACCCAGTATAAATACAGGCATTAATAATGCAGGAAATGCCTTTTTAGAGCGCTTTTTTAATTGGAATTTGAACTCAGAAGGTTTAGGGCTTAACGCAAGGTTTTTATGTTTTCTTAGCTGTAGTTGGTTAACTACACATAACAATATAATAAGAATAATGCCTGGCAGGAGAGTAGACATGAAACACTTCAATACGGATTGTTGAGATACCCACGCGTATAAAATATGGGACGAGCTAGGTGGAATCAACATGCCTAACGGGCTTGCATTTGTTATTAGTGCTGCACTTAGTCCTGCAGGGTATTTAGCTTTTCTAAGGTGAGGCATCATGACACTGCCGATGCAGTTAAGTGTCGCACTACCGCTGCCTGAAATGGAACCAAAAATGCCACTAGCAACAACCGTTGCTACTGACAACCCTCCTCTTATGTGTCCAACCATCAGTTCTGCTAAAT
Organism: Marinomonas epiphytica; assembly: GCF_054780655.1. Lineage (NCBI taxonomy): Bacteria > Pseudomonadati > Pseudomonadota > Gammaproteobacteria > Oceanospirillales > Oceanospirillaceae > Marinomonas > Marinomonas epiphytica. Next base: position 108,747 of record NZ_BAAGVX010000036.1, on the reverse strand, counting down.
TAACTAAGGGCTCTGCTATTTTTCCTCGCTCCATTACTGCACCAGCAATGATGAATAGGGGAATTGCTAGAAGTACTAGGGAGTTCATTTTCCAATGGCCAGAAGGTAAATACCCTGTTACATCGAAGTCGCCAAAAGTCGCTAGTAACACCATGATGCCACCGAACGCTAAAGGTACTGAAATGCCGATTAGAAGCAGAATGCATAAAACGATTAGACTACCGAAAATGATCATGATTGAGCCTCCGAATTAGAAATTATGTTTTTGGAAGTATCTGAAGGTCCCTTTTTTAATAGTGAATAAAGGTGAAGGGCGGTAAAAACAGTCATCATGAAAAAGCCTACAGAGATTCCTAAACGGGGAACAATAAAAGGAATTTTCAAGGCAATAGATTTTTGCCACATTGGGTAAACAGCAATTTCCTCCATGATCATGACATAACCAAGATAAGTGAGGTACAGAAGGATAAGTAGCTCAATTGTTTTGACCGAGACTTTATGGAGCCAGGCGGTTTTAGTTTTTTTGATGAAAATGCCTAAAATGTCGGCGTTTATGTGCACGTCATCCCGTGTTGCCACCGCACTAGCGGTAAAGAACATCCAGAAGGCCACGACCATGAGCCATTCTTCATACGCAAATAGGTTGGCATTAAAACCATACCTAAGGATCACTACGAAGAAAAAAGTTAAGGCCATAATGCAACCTGAAAAGATTATGATGAAGTTCATAACCTTCTGAATAGTAAGCAGCATAGGGTTCTCGTCTGGTAGCTTGGGACTGTTCTGACTAGTCATGTAATAACCTGAGGATTATGTATTCTAAGGGGAGAGAGCTTTGGGTGGCCTCGCCCCCAAAGCTCGCGGTTGCGATGTGCTACTTTAAATCTGCTTTTAAGCGGTCAATGGTATCTTGACCGACAACCTCAGCCATCGAAGGCCAGACTGTTTCACGTACATGCTTGCTCATGGTTGCTAGTTCGTCAGGGCTCAGGGTCAGAATTTCGTAACCTGCTTTAAGCAGCTCTTTGGCATATTTCTCATCGTTAGCTTTGTTATAAGCAAAGTATTGATCAGCTGCTTTATCGAAAGCTGCCTGAACAACCTGCTGCTGTTCTGCGTTCATTTTGTCCCAAGTTTTTTGCGAACCATAAAAGGTTGTCATTTCCATGAAGGCGTTGTAGTCAATAAAGTATTTACCAACACCTGATTTAGCGAAAATTTTATCCGCTGACTGTTTTGTACAGCAAATAGCCCCATCCACAACACCAGATTGAACTGCTGCAAATATCTCTGCGTATGCGATTGTTGTTGTGTTAAAGCCAATTGCTTCCATACTGTCTTTCACTGCTTGGGACGACCATACTCGGGACAGCATTTCTTTGTCACCTAGACCTGCATAGTCTTTTGGTTTAACCATAGATACTAGGTTAGAAAAACCTTCCGGGTTGTTTTGAATTAAACGTAATCCGAGACCTTGTAGGCTTTCACTAATGATTTGATTGAATACTGAGTTAGGGTTGCGTACAGTTTTTTCCATTTCATCCCATGAGCTCACTAGATAGGGCATTGAATTGATTTCAAAGGTTGGATCTTTATGTGAATAAATAAACCCCATTACAAAATCAATATTGCCTCGCATTGCATCTTCTAAAAGCTCTTCACCAGAGCCGAGTTGGTTAGCTGGAAAAGTACTGACTCTTAGACCGACGTCTGCTCCTTCAATTTCTTCTGCAATTTGCTCCATTATTTTTGACCCCTCATGTTCAACAGGCAGGGTGCCAGCAAACTTAAGGCGAAGATTAGCAGCACTCGACTCTATGGAAGCGGAAAGAGTTAGGAGTGTCATCGTGCTAAGGGAAATGGTTTTTAGTTTATTCCAGATACGTTTTTTTTCTAACATGTTTTACCCCACTTGTTATTAATTGGTTTGTTCTTGAGCTTTAAAAAAGTCTAGCTAATGAATATTGCTTAGTCTCTAGGTTAGATGACGCTACCTGAAGCTTTAAAAGATTCTAATGAGTGTTTTTTTTGTGGTGGCGCGGCTTTTTATTGAGCAGAGATACATTGCGACAAGAGCATTGCATAGCTGGAAAAGGGTTTCAGTTATGAGAAGTCGAGAAAGGGTTAGACATAATAAGTGTTAGTTTTGTGTACTGGTATTTTGGCTGTTTGGTTTTCAAAGCTGCTTATAGAGCTATATGTTTATACTGCCAAAAAGGGAGGGGAAATTAAGAATACAGTGTTCCAAAATTGATATGATTCTACATGTAGAGCCTGCCCTCTCATCCCTTGCCCTCTTCTAAAGGAGGTTATTCGGAAGAATTTGATGGATCAGAAGGGCGTTTTTCCGGTTCTAGGAGAGATTGTAACTAGTCTAAGCTTTTAAGCTCTTGGCCTAAGACCGCATCAGACTCGATGAGCTGAGATAAAGATAGTAGCATGGCATCTTGGTTTGCTGGAGCACAGAGTTGCCACCCTATAGGTAGCTTCGCAAGAGATTTTCCTAAAGGTAATGAAATAGCACATAAGTCTAAGCAATTAGCGATTCGAGTGTATCTTGACATGGGAATCTGGTTTTCATCAATCTCAGTGATCGGTGGAGCACATATTGGTGTGCCAGGTAGCGCAATGACGTCGAACTTTCCAAAGTGTCTATCCATACGGCTTCTTAACTGTTTAAGTGTTGATATACTCTTTTGATATTCACTTGCAGATATGCTCTTGCCAGCTAAGACTCTCTGTCGTATGTAGGGGTCAATATTGCACTGCCTGTTATCGGCAATATCACCAATATGCTGGTATATTTCATAAGCAACAATGTCGCCATTAAGCTTTTGAAAGTCTTGAAATGTCACCGGCAACTCTAGCTCTACTATTTTAACCCCAAGGTCTTTAAGCCTTGAAATAGCCTTATTAAAGGTTTCAAGAATTTCATTATCTATTGGTTCAAGATCTTGCTGTTTAACTGTTGCAATGCGTAAACTGGCTAAACTAACTTCAACATGAGATAGTTTTTTTTCTGCCATGGCTTCGGTAAATAAACGAGCGTCATTAACATTACGTGTTATAGGTCCAATGGTATCGAAAAAAGGGCCCAGTTGCGCTGTACCAGTAGTAGGGATTAGTCCAGTAGTGGGTTTAAAACCAATAACACCACATAAACTTGCGGGTATTCTGATGGAGCCACCTGTATCACTGCCAATTGCGACCGAAGTCATATTAGCCGCAACAGAAACTGCTGAACCACTACTAGAACCGCCAGGTGCTCGATGAATAATTGGATCTGCTGGGTTCCAAGGTGTTCCCGTAATGGAATTGGTGCCCCAGCTACCAATAGCAAACTCGACCATGTTGTTGGTACCTAGCAGAATAGCGCCGCAAGATTTAAGCCTAGCAATACAGGCGGCATCTTTGCTTGCTATTTCGCTAGGGTAATTTTTTGATCCAAATTGAGTTGCGTAGCCTTTTATATCAAACAATTCTTTTGCTAAAAAGCTACGACCTTCCAAGGAGCGAGCTTGGCCGCCTTTTGCCATTCTTTTGTCGTAGGCCTTAGCTTGTAATAGAGCTTGCTCGGTAAACAGCTTTGCAACGGAGTGCCACTTTCTATCTTCTAGCCTTATGTTGTCTAATTGAGCTTTAATCGTTTTATACAGTGAACGTGAAGTATTTGAGTCGTTATTTTCCACAATAAACCCTAATCTTGTATCTGTTTTGATAAGCAAGAGTGTAACAAAAGCCCGTTTTATTACGTTGGGGTATATTGCCTGGAGATGTAGCTACTTGAAGCTTTATAAGCTTCGGTTACTGATTTTTATAGCGCTATCCGTTCTTATTCTGTTTTACTTGGGTTAAAAATAGCTGCGCGTAGGGGCTCATTAAATCGTCCTCCTGCTGTTAAATGCCGATAAATAGCTTGAGGTATCTCGGGTGAGTCTTCAGGGAAAATACCACACTCCGAAATTGCTTGGCGTAGGTTACCGGTACGTCCAATGTATTCCATAACGACCCTAGAAGAAGATGGCTCATGTGCGTCGGCACCTGAAACTCCAATAATCAAACCAGTGAGTGTTGATACACGGTTACGATAGTTTGGATACATGATTTTTTGTGTTAGTTCCGAGCCAGTTAATGTTTCGCGGTCAATCATGTTAATTCGGTCGCCGGTCATTGAAACTATTCCTGCGTATTTATACAGGTCTTGTGGCCCGATTCGACCCTCTCGGTTGAGTCTTTCAATGCGCTTGTAAAGGGTGTAGTCCTTCCAGTCATAGATGTAGGTTAAGGCTTTTAAAATATGTCTGGGGGCAGAAAAGGACAAATAGTACTCATAGTAATAACCATGTAATTTGGTTAATGAGCTGCGTTGCCTTTGCGCTTCTTTTAATAGTCCTGAGATTCCAGGGGGCAAGTTAATGTTGTTCCCAGAGTGTTTTGGCTTTAAGCGGAGAATGTTACTGAACTGATCATGAGGCATAAGCAGCTCATACTCTTCAAAACCAAAGAAATCAGAAATCCTTCTTAAGTTATAGCGAGTCGGAAATGCACGACCAGATAGGTACTTCATAAACTGCTGTCTATTAATACCTAGCTGCCGGCACATTTCAGCAATAGAAGGGTAATAGCTGGAGGCGAGTTTTAAGTTAGCTTTAAAGTTTTCGCTGGTGTTGTCTTCAAAATACACTGTTATATCCTTAGTCGCGTCTCCAGGCGACAGTGTCACATGCAAATACAGAGAGCAAGTAAAAATAAATTTAAACAGTATCGACTTAAGCGAGAACTTAGTGATCCGCTTTTAGATGAACTCCCAGAAGAAGATCTTGTATGGGAGGGCCGTGCCGATGAAGGCGAAGCCGAGAAAAAAGAGCGAGGAAAAGCCTCTTTGTCGGCTTTGAAAGCCATGTTGAATGGTTAGCTTTGTTTTTTTAAAGCTAGCAAGAAGCTAGCTTTGTGCGACTTCCTGTAATAACGCTTTTTGCTCTTCCAATACTGCAATGCAGTGGTCGAGATTGGTGGTTGGGTCGGCAATGACGACTCGTAAACACACTAGGTTGTCTCGCTCTGGCGTATTGATGGTGGTGCGAGAAACAAAGTGTTTACCTAGAGCCAATTGTTGCTGGTGGATTTGGACATTCAGCGCGTTTAAGTCGGCATCTTGATCTGTGGGGTGCAACAGGCGATATAACAGAATGTTGCTTTGTGGCCGAATAACGAGTTCAAAGTTAGGTTGGGACTCAATGTAATCAGCTAAATCTGCACAAGTGGTGATGTTCTTATCAAGAATTTCCGCGATGCCCTTTTTACCGAGTACTTGTAAAACCACATACAAGTGCAGGGCCATGGCTGGTCGAGACCCTTCTATATTGTAGCGCCCCAAGTCATTTGAGCCTTCTCTAATAATGTAGTTTGCGGTCGTTTTTAAGCTGGCGGTAGCGCTGCTTTCTTTGAATAATAAAATGCCTAGGCCAACGGGTGTATACAACTGTTTGTGGGCATCAATGGTGATCGAATCTGCCTTCTCAATGCCTTTCATTAAGCCTGCGTGATGTTTCGAAAAAACAAATGCTCCGCCCCAAGCCGCATCAACATGAAAATGAATCTTATGTTGTTGGGCGATGTCTGCCATTGTGTTAATGTCGTCGAAGGAGCCACATTCGGTCGTACCGGCTACGGCTAGAATAGCGATTACGTGCCAATTGTTTGCTTTACAGGTCTCTACGGCTTCCGCTAGTGCATGCACGTCTATTTGTTGAGATGCGTTCGCTTTGATTAAAAATAAACTGTCGCGTCCCAGCCCAAGAGCACCGAGTGCTTTTTTGACTGAATAATGGGCAAACTCAGAGCAAATGATAACGCTGCGTTTATGCCCTGACTTTTGCATGACAGAGTGAACGCCTTCTTCTTCAACATTACCAAATTGGGCCAATGAATTGTTTCGAGCACATTGTAAGGCCATTGTATTAGCAAGGGTGCCCCCTGAAGTCATAATGCCTATTGGCGATTCATGGGACTGCTTATGTTGCTCATAAAAAAAGTTACTACGATTGAAAAACATTTGATGAATCATAGAGATACAATGTTTTTCTAGGCTGGTGATGGCGCCAGATGTTTCGACCTTAACGAGATTCTGATTCAAAGTCGCCACAAGTTTAGCCACCGGAGCCACAAAATTTGGCAAGGTGGAAGCCATGTGCCCAATAAAGTGAGGTGAGTTCAGGTTAATCGTATTGCGAACCACCTCTGATTCAAGCTGTGCTAGGGTCGCTTTAGGAGTAGAGCCAGTATCTGGAACGGGCTCAAAAGGCATAGTGGGAGAAAGCTCTTTGGCCTGAGTTGGGTAAATGTTGGTATTGCTCACATAGTCGTCACAGATTTTTTGAATCTGCTTATCTAGTTCATAAGCGGTGTGATGATCTAAAGCATTAAAGTGACGAAATGTGGATGAGCTATTTTGCATGTTTACAACTTGATATTAGGCTAAGGTAGAGACTTATAGGGTCTCGTTTATTGGCTATTTCCCTGCCCAACATTGTATCCGATTCTACTATTTTTGCTAAAGCCAAAAATTCACAGCATTTTCGAAAGTGAGCAAGAATAGACAGACAATAGATAGGTCTTGATTGCGGGTTAAGATTGTAGACGACTCAAGGCAAATATCCAATGCGAAAGTAGCGATGTATTTACGATGCTAGCAGGAATAGTGAATAAGTTTTTACTAACTACTGGAATCCTTTGAAATTTCCATTAGAATACGCACTCCAAGTTTGAAGCGCAACGCGCTCACATCATAATGCACCCGTAGCTCAGCTGGATAGAGCGCTCCCCTCCGGAGGGAGAGGCCGGAGGTTCAAATCCTCTCGGGTGTGCCATTTAAAGCGATTCTCAATGTATACATCATAACCAAAGACATTGACGGACATTGAAAGTGTGTTAGTATTAATGAACAGATATCGAACTAGTTCGATTATGGCCGAACCGGAAACGGGCGGCAGTTCCTAAAGCCACTTTATGTGGCTTTAGTTGTTTCTGGGGTATGAAAATTGTTTATTTGCTACATAGATGAAGCTGGTTGTACAGGTAACCTTCCAAGTTATAACTCTGATATACAACCTGTTTTTGTGTTATGTGGTTTGATAGTTCCAGAATCATCAGTGAATGAGTTGACTCATGAATTCTTAGCTTTAAAGCGGCAATTTAACCCAAGATTGGCAAAATCTCTTACTCATGATCTTGATATAGTAAAACACGAAATCAAGGGCGCTGAGGACTTAAGAAAACCAATCAGACAAAAAAATCGTAATAATAAGCGTAGAGCTTTAGGCTTCTTAGATAAAATTTTAGCTTTACTAGATAGACATCAATGTAAAATCCTTCCCCATATATACGTTAAAAGTCCAGACAAGCCAATTAATGGGATGTCTATTTATGCGCGCTCAATTCAACATATAAATAGTCATTTTCAAAACTTTTTGAGTGAGCAAGATGATAAAGGAATAATGATTGCGGATAGCAGAAGTTATGATTTAAACATCAAAGTCTCTCATTCTATTTTCACTCAAAAATTTAAATCTTCTGGTGATGCTTATTCTAATGTCATTGAAATGCCACTTTATGGCCATAGCGATAATCATGTTGCAATTCAAATAACAGATATTCTTTGTTCTGCGCTACTATTTCCTATTGCTACTACTGTCTATTGCACAGATCATATAACAAGTGTTCATGTAAATAGTAAGTATCAGCTATTACGTGAAAGATATGCTGTAAAAGTCAAAGAGTTATCTTACCGTTATCATGATGGAGCTAGATATAAGGGGGGTATAACTGTTCGGGATGCACTAGCAGGAAGAAATGCAAATAGCTTTTTTGAACTACTATAAATATTGCCTACATCATGACTACGAAGTTGAGCATCTATGAGCTGAAATGAGCCGTTAGGGAAATTGCAGCCCTTGTGTTATGTCTATTACAGTTCATTGTTAACACTAATAAAAGGGTTCAAATCCTCTCGGGTGTGCCATTTTTTATAAGAATAATTTTCCAAACTGCTCTACAGACTCAGCGTGCCCAAATAAATAGCCCTGTTGGTAGTCGCAGTCTAATTCTTTTAATAGAGTGGAAGTTTGTGGGGTCTCAACGCCTTCGGCGACAATCGAGTAGTCTAAGTTCTTCGCTAAATACACTGCAGACTTTACAATGGAATAGTTGGTTTTGTCCGTGGCCATTTGTAAAACGAAAGAGCGGTCAATTTTGATTTGTTGTACAGGGAGGGTGCGCAGTAAAGAAAGGGATGAAAAGCCTGTTCCGAAATCATCAATACTGAATCTAAAGCCTAGCTCATTGAGTGATGTCATCATTTTAGTTGTTGCTTCTAAATTCCTTAGCATGGCGCTTTCGGTGACCTCAAAGACGATTCTCGAAACAAACTCAGGGTGAGTTTTGCTTAACTCTTTTGCCTTCATATAGAAGCGGTGACTTTGTAAATCTTGAGTCGACAAATTGATATGTAAGCACCCTGCGAAGCCTTCTTTAGTTAGTGTTAATAGGTCATTAACCGCTGTTTCTACAACCCAGTGTGTAATCTTTTCGATCATGATGCTTTGTTCGCAAATTTGAATAAATTTTTCAGGTTTAATGTAGCTGCCATCGAATTGAGGCCAGCGTATTAAAGCTTCAGCGCCGTGCAGTGTTTGGTCTTGGCCAAAAATGGGTTGGTAGTAGAGCTTAAATTCTTGTTGTTTTATTGCGCTTTCTATACGGGAGGAGATGGACAGCTTTTCATCCGCTCCTTTGTTTAATTCTGGTGTAAAAAGCGCAAAGGGAAGTTTGTTCTTTTTTGACACATACATCGCCATGTCGGCTTGTTTATACAGCTCTTCAATATCTTTTGAGGTTTTTGGAAAAAGGCTAACACCAATGCTGAAATAGATATTAATAGCATAGTGGGTGAGTGTAATTGGGTCCTGGGCACTTTTGCGTAATGCATCTAGTAGTGAAAGGTAATCTTCTGCCTGATCTGAGTTAATGGTAATGGCGAACTCATCGCCACCTAGGCGAGCTAAAAATGCCCCAGTTGGCAATAATTGGTTTAAGCGTTCTCCAGTAGCAATGAGCAATAAATCCCCATAGTGATGACCGAGTGCGTCATTGACAGATTTGAAGTTATTTAAATCAATCGTCAGTAGTGTGATCGGCTGCCCTTGCTCTTTCTTGTTAGCCATATGTTCGAATAAGTATGTTCGATTAGGAAGTTTTGTAAGGCTGTCGTGAAGCGCGTTATGGCGCTCTTGGTGCGCAACGTGTGCGATTTTTTGAATACTAGATAGGCTCAACTTAATGACAATAAAAACAAAAATAGCGCCACTAAAAAGAATCAGAGAAAAAGCTTCGTACGCCCCGCTGGTGATGGGGTAGTAGGTAAAATAATACAGTGCAGTGGCGTAACCAGAGAGGAAAAAAAGAATCAGAGCAAGCAGGGCTTTCCAGCCTAAGTGATCGTCCTTACGGCATATTTGTAGGGTGGGGTGAAGGCTGACCAGTAGCATGATGATGCCAGTAAAAGTGAGAGAGATCGCAAGCCAATTCATCCTGAGCGCCTTTATATTTTAGGTGAAATATTATCCTTAATACGAGCAGTGTACTCTTATTGGCGCTTAGAGTTAAAGGTTTTATAGGTGAGGAGTATTGCGCAGGCTTGGTGGTAATAAAAAAATTGTAATTATTGATTTACACAGTAAAACTAACACGAAGGCCCCGCCTTACATGTTGGTTTTACTGCGCATGAGGACATTAAGCAGTTAGTTGCTCTACACCGCTCATTGTAGAAACCATTTGCGAGGCAATATCTTTCTCTTGGTACAATTCGTTGACCATTGCTGAGTAGGTTTGAGTGAAAGTAGGGTTATTTAAAAGATCACCAAACACTTCTTTAATGGACAGAAAAGCCAATGAGTTCTCGGCAGTTTGTTGCGCAGCCTTATGCAGTTGCTCTTTCATGTCATCAACAATATCGAGTTCTTCACCCTGTAGGCTTTGCCCTTTGTCAGAGTAATAACACCAAGCAGCCAGTACTAACGTAGCAAGACGAATACTACCGTTTTTGGCTAGGTTCTCATTGATTGTGGCAATCAGAAACTTAGGCAGTTTCGAAGAGCTTTCTAAACAAATACGAGCAAGGTTGTCTTTCACGTTAGGGTTGCCAAAACGCTCGATTAAGGTGTCTTTATAGAGGTTGAGATCAATGCCTTCGACAGGGGCTAATACCGGTGTTGCTTCTTCATCCATAAAGTTTCTTAGGTATTGAGCAAAGAGCGGGTCTGCCACACAGGTGTCGATCGTGTCGTGACCGTATAATGATCCCAACAAGCCTAGTACGGAATGACCCGCATTCAATAGGCGAATTTTCATGGTTTCATAAGGTGTAACATCGGCCACAAACTGAGCGCCGACCTGCTCCCAAGCTGGGCGCCCATGGCTAAATTGATCTTCAATCACCCACTGAGTAAAGGGCTCGCAAACGACCGGCCATTGATCTTCAATACCAGCGTCGGCTAAGTGTTGAATATCTGCTAACGTCGTCACTGGAGTAATTCTGTCTACCATGGCATTGGGAAACGCCACTTCTTGAGCTATCCAGCTAGCGAGTGAGCTATCTTGTCGTTCGGCAAATGCCAACAGCATTTTTCGGGTCATGTTACCGTTGTGTTGAATGTTATCGCAGGATTGAACGGTAAAAGCAGCAAAACCTTGTTCACGGCGTAACCTTAATGCGGCTGTTAGGTAACCAAACACGCTTTTAGGTGACTCTGGGTTGGCTAAGTCGTGTTGTATATCAGGGTTACTGAAGTCAAACTCGCCTGTTGCAGGTAAGAAGTTATACCCTCCCTCCGTGATGGTTAAGGACACAATCTTAGTGTCTTGATGAGCCATTTTGTCTATGACAGCTTGAGGCGAGTCTGGAGCAAGAATAAAGTCGACAATGGAGCCAATCACTCGATGCTGAATACCACCGTTAGGGTGTTTAACTACTAGAGTGTATAGGTAATCCTGTTGTTCAAGTACCTGAGCAATTTTACGGTCGCCTTCCCGTAAACCTATGCCACAAATCCCCCAATCCTTAGAGCCAGTTTGTTCTAGCAATAGGTCCGTATAGTAAGCCTCGTGAGAACGATGAAAACCACCTACGCCAATATGTACTATGCCGGTTTTCAGCTGGCTACGGTCATAACTTGGGCGTGCAATCCCTTGATCTATTTGAGCTAAGTTAGTGTGAGTAAGTACTGTCATAAAAAAATCTCGACTCGGTGGTTAGGCTTGCAAAGCTTTTTGGCGGCGAAGTGCCCAGTAAGCTGCAACAAAATATAAAATAGTGAACACGAAACCGAAGAAATAGAAGGTGTCGCGGTTTGCCAAATAAGCATCCATGTTGTGGCTGGCAAACATGGTGTTACAGGCCAGCACTAAAGTAATCGCTAGGCTAACCCAAGCGGTGCCTTTTAGTGCTTTGGAAAGCAAGGTGGTGTCTTCTACTTTAGGGCCTGCTTGTTTTGTAAGCTGATCGTTATAGTCACAGACCATTTGGTCGTATTTGGCCATTTCGGCTTTTTCAGCCGTATACGGCTGATCGGCACCGTATTTTTTAGCCAATAGAATGTAGACCACAATGGTGACGGCCCAAGTAGGTAAAAATAAGTAATAAAAAGACATAACATTCATGGCGTTGAGTCCAAAGCCAAAGGCTAGCCCCAGCCCCCAAGAAGCAACCGCTGGCGTACTATGGGTGAGCTTTTTGTAGGTTACCCAGTAACGACTAAAGCCAATTTTGGGGAAAATGACGTGTTCTGCAAATACAATTGCACCAACGGGGACAACGAGTAACCCTGCGTAGGTTAGTAGTGGTAGCATCTTAGTGAAGACGAATGGAAAACAAGCCACGACGACCGTTACCATGCCAACGGCCAAGGTTGTTTGGCGACGAGTATAACGATTGAAAATGGCTTGTGCTGCAAGGCCTGCCCGGTACAGGTTAGCGTTTGCAGTAGTCCAACCTGCAATGATGACAATAACAAAGCCAGATAAACCAAGTGCTTGAAAAGCAACGTCGCCTGGGTCTAACTCAATAATGGTTTTTTTCACCAATACAGCTGTACCCGCTCCCATAATACCGGCTGAGATCCAAGCAATATAATGACCAAACAGCATACCTGTGCTGGTGGATAAGCCGTAAATTGGCTTTTTAGCATAACGAAGTAAGGCCATGTCAATAAGGCCAAAGTGGGTGATGGTATTGGCAGCCCATGCAAAGCCAATAACTTCTATCAGTCCTATGCCTGGCTCACCCTGGGCATTAATGCCAGTCCAAATAGATTGGTCGCCTATGGTAATGAAATCTTTAAAGCTGGTTAGTGTCGTTGTACCTAATACGGAGTTTGCTAAGGCTGGCATCATCACTAACGCCCCAGAGGCGAACATAACAAATAACCAGGGACCACATATACCAGAGAATTCAGAAACCGTTTTAAAGCCGTACATGGCAACAAAAACTACAACCACACCAACTGCAAGTACCACCATTACAAATAATGAGTTGGTCGGATACCAGTCGAGCTGAGCGGGAATATTAAACAAATACCGGACTGCGGTACTCGATACAGTAATCATCGCCGCGGAAATGACGGTGAATATAATGACATTGGCCCAGTTATAGAGCCGTGTCATAGACTGACCTGCTATCTTATGAAGATAAGTGTAGAGGCTTAAACGGGTCTGAGTAGCAATGGGGGCAGTAATCAGTGTCCAGCTTAGGATCGCCAGTAGATTACCAATTAGCAAGCCTAACAATATGTCCATGGTTTTTGCACCAAGGGCAACAAATGTCGCTCCTATTACAAACTCAGTCGCGGCCACATGCTCTCCTGCATATAGACCAAAGAAATGTTTCCAGCCGTGGCGTTTATGTTTAGCAACAGGCAGCTGTTCTTCACTGACATTTTTCAGTTGTTCAAAACTCATCTTGTTATCTCGTTATTTTTTGACCAAGGGTTCGTTATGGCAGAGGCTTAACGGGTTAAGGCAAGGCCTCATAGCAAACTATGATGACTATAATAGAGCCGCATCGTAAACGTTCGGTGAGCAGCCCCTAAGGGGGATAAAGCCAGCAAATATGTGGCAAAAATGTGTTAGTAAATTTTTCATATGAAAACAGTTCTTTTAAATGATGAAGAACGCATATTAGACTTTTCGAACTTTCATTTAGGTGAATTCGATTAGCCATGTTTGAGCTTTCAAAGGCTATTTTTGACGATGATAATGGTATTTTTCGTCAAGATGCATTTGAGCCCATAGTAAAATTGCGGTGCACTCTACCAGCCAATTTGGCTATGTAAATCCTATTAAAGGGCAGATTGTGCAAAAAATGCGGACTTTGCTGGTTTAAAAGTAAACAATTTTAAAGCAAATACTAATTTGCTCTAAAACGATAAAGTCTTGTGCCATAGATTTTCTCTATCCCTCGCCATGTAAGCGTTTGAAAGAAAAATTTGCACCCTCCATGCAGGCCTTATAACACTCAAAAAACAGGTGAAACTGCCTTCAAGTTAGATGGGGTGTTGTCTTATGTAACCAAAATAGCCTTAACAAAAGGTTGAAAAAGTAGATTTCTAATAATATATTTGTATGTACAAACAAATTTAAGTTTATAACCAAAGCACGAAAATGGAGGGCTGTATGGATTTACCGGGCTGGGGAAAAAATACTTCTCCTTATCATCAAGGTGAGCAAGATTTGCAATCAAGGCTCGGTCTCAAAGACAAGCAAGAGCGTATTGCTATGCGCATCCATCGCCCGTACATGCCAGCTCAGCACCGTAGTTTTTTTGAGCAGCTTGCTACGTTATTTGTTGGTAGTGTGGACAAGAACGGCTGGCCATGGGCGTCAATCGTGTTTGGTGAGCCAGGGTTTATCTCAACACCTAATGAGAAACAAATGACAGTAGCCAGCACCTTGTTGCCTGGTGACCCTTTGCAGTCCAACCTTGCTGAAGGAGCGCCACTGGGGTTGGTTGGAATTGATTTGTCTAATCGCCGTCGTAATAGAATGAATGGCATAGTCAGTGAGCTAAACGCTGGGGGCTTCACTGTAGATGTGGTTCAATCTTATGGTAATTGCCCGCAATACATTCAAACTCGTGTAATTGACAAGGCCCCCGAATCAGAAGTGGCTAACCAGCCTGAGAAACAAGCTTTTAAGCAACTTGATCCTGCATTAAGTCAATGGATACAAACCGCCGATACTTTTTTTGTGGCCAGCAACAATCCGAATGATGATGCCAATGATACTGGCGGAGTAGATATTAGCCATAGAGGCGGCAAACCTGGTTTTGTTAAGGTTGACGGTAACCGCTTATTAATACCAGATTATATGGGTAACTTCTTTTTTAATACCCTTGGTAACTTTCTAGTAAACCCTAAGGCTGGCTTATTGTTTGTGGACTTTAAAACCGGCAATCTACTTTATATGACGGGCCATACCCAAATTCATTGGGAAAAAGATGAGCTATTAAATGCTTTTCAGGGCGCAGAGAGAGCGTGGAGTTTTACGTTAGATCATGGTTTTGTACTAAAGAATGCTCTGCCATATCGTTGGGCGTTCGATAGCTTCTCACCAAACACCTTGCTTTCTGGTGACTGGTCTAGCGCCCAAGAAAAACTGTCAAACCAACAGAAACGTCAACAATGGATGCCTTACCTTGTGACAAGAGTGGAACAAGAGAGTCAGGATATCCGTTCTTTCTATCTTAAACCGACTTTTTCAGACTCACTATTTGACTTCAAAGCGGGCCAACACTTAACCGTTCGTACCAGGTTACAAAGCGGTAAGTCCTTAGTTCGAAGCTACACACTTTCTTCTTCACCATTAGAAAGTGAATACCGTATTAGCGTGAAGGCCGATCCTTCAAAGGGTCACGAAGAGAGCGTATCTCACTTTTTACATCGCCATTTAAAGGTTGGTGACCAAATAGAAGCGCGTTCACCAAATGGTCATTTTTTTATTTCTACTGAAGAAAAGAGACCTGCTGTGTTGGTTGCAGGAGGCGTTGGAGTAACGCCTATGATTTCGATGGCGAAAACTCTGTATGCAGAAAGCGTTCGAACTCGTCATCTAAGGTCAACCACAGTAATACATGGAGCAAGAAGCATAGCTGAGCGCGCATTTGCTAATGAATTTCAAACGTTAGCGGCGCAAACTCAAGGGGCCATTCGCTATATCTCTGTATTAAGTCGACCAACGATAGCCGATCAAAAAGAAGGAGATTACGACATAGCAGGGCGCATTGATGCAGATGTATTTCAAGCCTTATTACCCATTGCAGACTACGATTTTTATCTGTGTGGCGCGCCCGCTTTTATGCAGGCTGTATATGACTCACTCATTTCACTGGGTGTAAATGATGAGCGCATTTTCAGTGAAAGCTTTGGTCCCTCTCGTTTGATAAGGCAGGTCAATTCAAAAGTAGAGACAGATTCGAAGGCAAATATGGCCGAAAAGGCCATTGTTGAATTTACTGATTCCCAGTTTGAACAGGCTTGGTCCAACACAGACGGGAGCCTTTTAGAGTTTGCCGAAAGTCACGGCCTTGAGCCAAATCAAGGTTGTCGTAGCGGTAGCTGTGGCCAGTGTTCAGTAACCATAGAGCAAGGCGAAGTAGCTTACTCTACTCCTCCAGCTTTCCTTCCTGAAGAAGGGCAAATCTTAGTGTGCTGCGCTTACCCTAAAAAGGGATCAGAGCGTTTGAAAGTCAAATTGTGATTTCAGTGGAATTTTTCACATAAATTAAAAAAGAGGTAAACAATGAAATATTACGATTTTTTATTATCTGGACATGCTCATCGCGGTTCTGTGTTTTTAAAGCTCTTAAATGTTGAGCACGATAGCCATTTGGTTGATTTGGTAAACGGTGAACACAAACAACCTGAATTTTTAGCATTGAATCCACTTGGTGAAGTGCCTGTGCTGGTGGATGGTGATCTTGTGTTGCGTGATTCGACCGCCATTTTGGTGTACCTAGCAAAGCGTTATGATGCAAGCAATCAATGGCTCCCTGATGATGCGGATATAGCCGCCCAAATCCAAAGCTGGTTGTCGGTTAGCTCGAAAGAAGTGTATTTAGGCCCCTGTGCTGCGCGTCTCAATAAAGTATTTGGTGCACCATTTGACCATGAACAAGCCGTAGCAAAAGCGCATAAAGTGTTGAGTGAGTTGTTTGAGCCGCACCTTGCAGAGCGCGAATGGTTAGTATCTGATCATGCAACCATTGCTGACATTGCCAATTACAGTTACATTGCTGCGGCTCACGAAGGTGAAGTGGATTTATCCGCTTACCCGAATGTGAAAGCTTGGCTAGCTCGAATAGAAGCATTAGAAGGCTTTGTTAAGATGCCAGCAGCAAACGCTTAGCATCTTTATGACTTCAAAAATACAAAAACAAGGATCGCTTAGGTGACTTGCAATTTGGCGTGTTAATATTTGCCTGTACATGAAACTTAAGGTGGCACAAATGTTTGACTCTTGTTTGTATTTTAATTTATCGACGCTCAGTCGACAGGTCACCAAAATTTGGCAGGAGGAGTTCGCTCGTATGGGACTCTCTCCTTCCCATGCTTACCTTTTGATTGCCATTGGAGATAACCCAAGCGCTTCTCAAAAAGATTTACGTGAGCAACTTGAGCTTGATGCTTCAACGGTGACGCGCTTTATTGATGCCTTAGTAACAAAAGGACATTTAGAGCGTAATGGCGCAGGTAAAGGTTCAAGCTTTTCTATAACTAGTCAAGGCCAAGAAGTGCTCGTTCAATTACGCCAAGTAGCCGCCAAACTGAAAAATAAAATGCAAGGCAAGCTAGGCGAGCAAGGTTTTGCGGATGCAGTTGGGTACATAAAAAGTATCAAACAGAGCATCGATTAATAACAGCGTTCGCTAGGTGGGATTTCCTAGTGAGTTCTGTCTTCTTTAAGGTAGACTTTAACGACCCCTAAAGGTTATTGGAGTGACCATGATTAAAGTTCATCACTTAGAAAACTCTCGGTCTCAGCGTATTCTATGGCTATTGGAAGAGCTGAGGTTAGATTATGAGGTACTCTCCTATCAGCGAGGCGAGAATGCCTCAGCTCCTGAGTCCCTAAAAGCGATTCATCCGTTAGGTAAATCACCAATTTTGACTGATGGTGAGCTGGTTGTGGCAGAGTCTGGGGCTATTATTGAATATCTTCTAGATGCTTACGACGAAGAATCACGCCTCCGCCCATTTATAGGGCAGGACTTACTGGATTACCGTTACTGGCTGCACTTTGCTGAGGGTTCACTGATGCCCTTACTCGTTATGAAGCTGGTGTTGGCAAAAGTGCCAGATAACCCTATGCCCTTCTTTATTAAGCCGGTTGCCAGAACACTGATGGCAAAAATACAAGCAAAATTTATTATGCCGCGCTTGACGCCTCAGTTAGCCTTCATTGAGGAAAGGTTACAGCAGAAGCAATGGTTCGCAGGCAGTGCTTTTTCCGCTGCAGACATTCAAATGAGTTTTCCTTTATTGGCAGCTAGGTCAAGGCTTGATCTGTCCGCTTATCCGAGTATTACAAGTTATTTGAATAAGTTAGAAGAGCTACCAAGTTTTCAATTAGCCATCGAAAAGGGTGGTGAATTTCGAACATTATAAAGAAGGTTTTTCTCGAATATTGCCAAACTTGTCGAGCTTTAGTCTTGTCTACGAAACTGCAACATAGTCAATATAAAATCGGATAAACTGAGCTAGGTATTTAGCTAAATAATTGATTTTATTTGTTTTACGTTTCAGGCATGATGTAGATTGGAACAATGAAAAAGCAACCATACGTCTATATAGAAGTTTAGGAGGGCGATGATGACACAATATAACGAAGCGTTAATCGATGCACTGGTAGCACCTAAAGGTGCGCTGGAAATGTTGTCCCAGGATGAAATTAGCCGTCTATCTGAGGAAAGTGGGGAGCTTAAAGAGCTATTCCGTCGTTGCGCCTTGGCGATTCTAAATTGCGGCAGTGATTCTGACGACCCACAAGCTGTGATGGATAAGTTTAAAGAATTTAATATCGAAATTGTACAGCAAGAACGTGGTGTGAAACTGCAATTGCATAATGCGCCAGCAAGTGCGTTTGTCGACGGTAAAATGATCAGCAGTGTACGTGAAATGTTATTTAGCGTACTGAGAGACATTATTTTTTCTTACCATGAATACAGCTTAGTTCGTGATACGGGGGCGGCTACGTCTCATGAAATCACTAATGTGGTGTTTGAGCTGCTGCGTAATGCGAATGTTTTTCGCCGCATTCAAAACCCTGATATGGTGGTGTGCTGGGGTGGACACTCTATTGCTCGCCATGAATATGACTATACCAAGCGAGTAGGTCATGAGCTTGGTCTCAGAGATCTTAATATTTGTACTGGCTGTGGCCCAGGTGCTATGAAGGGACCTATGAAAGGAGCGGCCATTGCCCATGCGAAACAGCGTATTCAATCTGGTGTGTACCTAGGCCTAACTGAGCCGGGTATTATTGCCGCAGAATCCCCTAACCCTATTGTGAATCAGCTGGTCATCATGCCAGATATCGAAAAGCGCCTTGAGGCCTTTGTGCGTACTGGGCACGGTATTATTGTTTTTCCTGGTGGGGCGGGCACAGCGGAAGAGATTTTATACATATTAGGCATATTGCTGCACCCTAAAAACACTAATGTTCCTTTCCCGTTAGTATTTTCTGGACCTAAAGAAAGTGCTGAGTATTTCGAGCAAATTCATGCTTTTATTGGTGATGTGTTGGGTAAAGACGCTCAAGACAAGTATCAAATAATCATTGATGACGAAGTCGAAGTGGCGCGAGTGATGAAGCAAGGGCTAGAAGAGGTACGTGCATACCGAAAATCCCAACATGATGCCTTTTACTACAATTGGAAGCTACATATACCTGAAGAATTTCAATTTCCATTTGAGCCGACTCATGAAAGAGTGCGAGAGTTGAATTTGCACTTCGACCAGGAGACTCATCTGCTTGCTGCGGATCTAAGGCGAGCTTTTTCGTCCATTGTGGCGGGTAACGTGAAAGCCCAAGGTGTGGCTTATATTAAAGAGCATGGTCCATTTGAAATTCATGGTGATAAAGCTTTGCTTGCAAAACTGGACGCCCTGTTACAGGCGTTCGTAGAGCAACAGCGAATGAAGCTGCCAGGTAGTGCTTATGTACCTTGTTATAAGGTGCTAACAGACTAGATTGAAAGGGCCGAAAGGCCCTTTTTTACGCCTTAGCCAAAGACTGACCAGCCCAATTCCGCTGACAAATGTTCCAGAGCGGCCATACCCGCCAGAGAGTTGCCTGCTTTATTCAGTTCGGGAGACCAAACGCAAATAGAATAACGGTTAGGAACGATGGCGATGATTCCCCCACCGACGCCACTTTTTCCGGGTAAGCCAACTCGATAGGCAAAATTACCAGCTTCGTCATAAAGGCCGCTGGTGGCTAACAGGCCATTTACTTGAGTGGTTTCGCGAGCGCTTAAAATGCGTTCATTAGAATGTGCTGAAACCCCTTTATTGGCTAGAAAGCTAAAAGCTTTAGCAAGGTCAACACAGCTCATGCGCATTGCACAGTTATCGAAATAGCTGTGTAATACGTCTTCGACATCATTATCAAAGTTACCAAAAGCTTTCATCAGGTAAGCCATAGAAGCATTACGAGCGCGAAACTCGTACTCAGAGTCTGAAACCACTTTGTCAGAATGCAATTCAGGGTTGCCCGCTAAGCGTCTGATAAAACCTAGCATGGCATAATGGGGCGTAGCGAAACGGGACTGTACAAGGTCACTGACAACCAGTGCACCAGCATTTATAAAAGGGTTACGGGGAATGCCAGCCTCATACTCAAGTTGAACTAAAGAGTTAAAGGGATTGCCTGAAGGCTCACGGCCCACTCTTTGCCACATGCTTTCGCCGTATTGTTGAATGGCTAATGTGAGGCTAAAGACTTTCGAGATACTTTGTATAGAAAATAGGGTATCAGCTTGTCCCGCTTGGTATAAACTGCCGTCGTGGCCGTAAATGGCAATTCCAAACTGATTACCATCTACATGAGATAAAGCAGGTATGTAGTCAGCCACTTTGCCTTGCCCTAATAACGGACGTACTTTTTGTTCTATGGAGTTAAGTAACTCTTCCAACGTGCCAGCCTCTTCATTAAATTCACGGCGGCAAGTATAGAGAAGTCTTTAGCGAAGCCAAAGTGTTTTCAACCTTTTGTATTAAACAAATAAAGAAGTAAAAACGCTTTGGCGTGGCAAGAGCAAAGCTAAGAGGTATAACGCTAATTTTGTTGTTTAATGTGCTCGATATGACGCAAAATGAGCTGTCCCGAAATAGTCGCTGGGTTTGGAATGTTCGGTAAGTTGTCTATTTGATACCAGTCAGCTTCTGCAATTTCACCTTCTGCTGGTGTAATTTCCCCACTTTCGTAGTCAGCAAAAAAGCCAACCATCAACTGGTGAGGGAATGACCAAGGCTGACTATCGACGTATCGAATGTTATTTACCTTTAGGCCGACTTCTTCTTGTATTTCTCTGGCTACTGCCTGTTCCAGTGTTTCTCCTGCTTCAACAAAGCCTGCGATATTACTGAACTTGCCTGCTGGGGCATGCACTCCACGAGCCAGTAAAATGTGGTCGCCTTTGCGGATAGAAACAATCACACAAGGGGAAATTCTAGGGTAATGACGCAAGTTACATTTTGGGCAGACCTTGGTGTGCTCAGCCACATGCTTACTCGGCATAGGCGTTCCACAGCGGCCACAATATTGATGGTCTTGATTCCAAGTAGCTAATTGAGCCGCACGGCTCAATAGTAGGTAGGCATCATTTTCTTGGAGGAACAGCAGTTCCCTTAAGCCCATTTCGGAAAAACCTCTTGGGCGAATGGTGAAGTTGCACACGAAGACATCTTTCTTTTGCCACTGGCCGCAAAAAACGGCGCTCATACCTGCATCGGGTTGAAAGTCATGGAGGCTAAATAGAAACTGTTTGTCTAAGTTAACCAAGACCTGATTTCTATGGATCAGGATGTAGTGAGCATCTTGATGTGGTGAAGGGTGATTCTGAGTGCCAATTTCTAACATGTTTGTGCTCTGTTGCCGTCTTGAAAAGATAACGCTAACGCTATCTTCTCTAAGACGCAACATACTCAGACATTAACCCATGGATTTTATTTCCAATCTAGGATGACTTTTACGAATGGTTGCAGCGCTATAAATCAGTCATATAGGGCTGAGTTATGCTTATAAGTGATACAGATCATGAGATCTATTAACTCCATAACATAGTTGCCGCTTAATCTTTGTGCTTTCTCCATGTATCATATACATCCATCATGCCTTCATTAATAATGGAGTGTCGTTGTTGCTAGCTCTAATAGCTCTTATCTACTTAATCCCGACTGCATATTTAAGAACAAGCCCACAGAACAAAGCGACGGTCACTGAGAATAGAGTCCCAACCATCACATATTCTGTAAATTTCCTTTCTCCATTTTCTCTCAAATCACCCATTCGAAATATAGACTTAGCTGCTAAAACAAACCCTATTGCAGAATATTGGGAGGTAAGAACAAATGTTAGGATTAAAATTCGTTCTATATAGCCTATATACTTACCTGCATTTTCTAACCCTACTTTCTCTTCGCCACTAACATCTTCACTGCTTACTTCTTTTGACCATTTAAAAAGGACTTCACCAACAAGTACTGCCGTTGGTTTTAGCATCAAGAGATATGCAATAAAAATGGGAAGAGCAATCATGTAGTTTAAGCTTTTTATTTTTTCGATAAGAACTGGCATTTCATGACTATGTATTATTCCATATGTCAGTATGGCTAATATTAATACATGAAGAAATTGGTCAACTATGAACCATACATAGCTTCGATTTAAGTGGCTTTTTATCACATCGATAAGCCAATGAGATACAGAAACAAGCCCAAATATAAAGGTTAACTGAGTATAGGTGGGGGTTAATTGCACCCAGTGTAAAAAAGCAAAAATAGCTACTGAAAGTAATCCGTGGAGCAAGGCATGTAATACCAAGTATTTAGACTTAAGTTTTTTCCCTAACTTATCTTGAACCCAAGAGTTTGGTTGAAGAAAAAAGTCTCCTATGATGTGTCCAAGGAGCAAAGCAAAAAAAAGAATATTCGCATCATTGCTAATCATTAAAACTTCCTTTTAGTTCCTTCTCTATGAACGCTATTGTATCAATGAGTAGTATAGAGTTGGCGGCTTGTAATCTGTTAGAAATAGTTCTTCTCGGAATTTTAGTTTCTTCAGACAATTGATCTTGTGTGTAATTAGGGTAAAGCAACTTAGGAATTAATACTTCAGCTTGCTTTTGGCTTAAGTTAGTGACAATACTGTCCAAATGACGCACCAATAATTCTAATGCGCTATTTTCGAAGTCAATGATCGAAGAAAATACTTTTAGCCTTTCACCTTTAATGTCACTTAACCCTCGACCAGAGAGTTCGAATGCTTCGCCCTTTGCTGTTTTTCTAAGCTCATCAGCTATATCCATATATTGGCCAATACCTAATGAAACTCTTGCATCAGCATTTTTAACTGTTTTCATAATACAAAGGCGGAGTGTGACCGCACATCGTAGTGACACCCAACGTTCCGGTGTGAAAAGTTGAAACTCATCCCCTCGGAAGATATCACCTTTAGTGTCATATAATTGCGCAAGGCGTTCCATCATTTGCTCCAGGCTTGCCAAGCAGCTTTTGTGCTCTTCTTTAGATAAACTGCCAGAATTGACAATATCACCTGTTATCACACCTGCTATCAAACTGTTTTCTCCTTCTCAAATTCTTTCGACCACTTTGATTTACGATTTTGCCGAAAAAAAATGTTTTTTGCTATATTGGCCATAAAAAACCGGCCAAATGGTGATTGGCCATAAAAAACCGGCCAAATAGTTAATGGCCATAAAAAACCGGCCAAAACAAGAGTGTGGCATTTTAGGAAGTGCGTTTCATTATCAGCGCCATAAAGAGTAACTGATGAGTCATAGATAGCTTTTAATTGTTGAAGACGCTAAATACAATATGAGAGGTTCATGAAAAATAGCCACCAAAGGCGGCTATTTTGGTGAGGATCAAAGCAGACTACCATAGGACCAAAGTAGAGATAGTAGTCTTAAAAAAGGCGAATTAGTTGCCCTTTTGCTGATTTTGCAAGCAGGAAAGAAAAACTCACCTGGGGTGTTTTCAATCTTTTTGCCAATCTAGGATGACTTTGCCGGATTGGCCAGACGCCATGGTATCGAAACCTTGTTGGAAATCATGGATGCCAAAATGATGAGTAATAACTGGGCTAATGTCTAGCCCAGATTGCAACATTGCAACCATCTTGTACCAAGTCTCGTACATCTCACGGCCATAAATGCCTTTGATAATTAAGCCTTTAAAGATCACCTGATTCCAATCGATTGATGTGTCCTTGCTCGGAATACCCAACATGGCAATTTTGCCTCCATGGTTCATGTTTTCTAACATGGACTCAAAGGCCATGGCATTACCTGACATTTCCAGTCCAACATCAAAACCTTCATTCATATTTAGCTCGGCCATCACGTCAGTAAGTGACTCCTTACTGACGTTGACTGTACGAGTGGCACCAAGTTTTTTAGCAAGGTCTAGTCTATAGTCATTAATATCTGTAATCACAACGTTACGAGCACCAACGTGTTTCGCGATGGCGGCGGCCATGGCACCAATTGGGCCAGCGCCTGTAATGAGTACGTCTTCACCAATCAGGTCAAAGGACAGGGCAGTGTGTGCTGCATTACCAAATGGGTCAAATATGGAAGCCAGATCATCACTGATGTCATCGGGAATTTTAAAAGCATTGCTGGCAGGAATCACTAGGTACTCCGCAAAAGCACCGCTGCGATTTACTCCAACACCAATGGTTTCACGGCAAAGATGGCGACGTCCTGCTCGGCAGTTACGACAGTGTCCACAGGTAATATGGCCTTCACCTGATACACGGTCACCAACTTGAAAGCCTGATACCTCCGGCCCAATTTTAGCGATCTCACCGACGAACTCATGTCCTACGGTCATGGGGGTTGGAATGGTCTTGCTGGCCCATTCATCCCAATGATAAATGTGCATATCGGTGCCGCAAATGGCCGTCTTACGAATTTTAATGACCACGTCATTGTGGCCACACTCAGGAAGCTCTGCTTCTGTTAACCATATGCCTGGTTGGGCGTGTAATTTTGATAATGTTTTCATCGCTTAATCTCAACTAATAATACCAAGTGCTTTACCCACTTTGGCGAAGGCCGCAATCGCGGTATCAAGTTCTTGTGTGGTTAGAGTGGCAGACATTTGGGTGCGAATTCGGGCTTTCCCCATTGGGACTACAGGGTAGGAGAAGCCGGTCACGAAAACGCCTTCCTTATAAAGTGCGTTTGCCATGTCTTGAGCCAGTTTGGCATCGCCTAACATTACCGGAATGATTGGGTGATCACCTGGTACTAGGGTGAAGCCTAGTTTTGTCATTTGTTCGCGAAAATATTGGCTGTTGGCTTTAAGTTGCTCGCGAGCTTGCGGGTTCGCTTTAATGGATTCAAGAATGTGTAAGCTAGTGGCGCTGATCATGGGAGCCAAAGCATTAGAAAAAAGGTAAGGGCGAGAGCGTTGGCGTAACCAGTCAACAATTGGCTTGCGAGCACTAGTGTAACCGCCAGAAGCACCCCCTAGCGCCTTGCCTAGTGTGCCTGTGATAATGTCAACACGGCCTAGTACTTGACAGTACTCATGGCTGCCACGACCATTTTCGCCCAAAAAGCCAACCGCGTGGGAGTCGTCGACCATCACTAACGCATCGTATTTATCGGCAAGGTCGCAGATAGATTTTAGGTCCGCAATGATGCCATCCATCGAGAAAACACCGTCCGTTACGATCAGCTTTGTTTGAGCGCCATTTTGCGTAGCTTGTTGTAAGCAGCTTTCAAGCTCGGTCATGTCGTTGTTTGCATAACGGTAGCGCTGCGCTTTACATAAGCGCACACCGTCGATGATGCTGGCGTGATTCAAGGCATCGCTGATGACAGCATCTTCTTTACCTAAAAGTGTTTCAAATAACCCGCCATTGGCATCAAAACAAGACGAATACAAAATCGTATCTTCCATTTGGAGGAAGTCGCTTAGGCTTTCTTCTAAAGCGGTATGAGTTTCTTGAGTACCGCAAATAAAGCGAACCGATGCCATACCGTACCCATACTTGTCGAGGGCTTGGTGGGCGGCTTGCGCAACACTTGAGTCGTTAGCCAAGCCTAAGTAATTATTGGCGCATAAGTTAATAAGTGGCTGGGTGTCTTGCGTACGGATCTGGCTGGACTGTGAGGAGCTTAGTGGGCGCTCTTCTTTGTAAAGGCCTTGCTGTTTAAGTTCAGCCAGTTTGTTATTAAGTTCTTGGTAAAAGGAAGACTTGCTCATAGTGCCCTCTGTGTGAAATTTAAACAGTTACGTTGTGTTTAATGAGTGTAGGATTCTTCTTAGAGGAGTAAAAGATGCAGTGGAATAGAAAAACAACCATAACAGTTGTGCTTATTTTTTGACAATTGTTCTGCATAAACTGCCTGTTCACTTGGTGGCTAAGTCGCGTAAAATGTCAGCATTAGAATGGAGAGAATATTATGTCCGTAAGCTTTAAAAACAGCCTAGTGACAGGGCTTGTGCTGGGAGCGAGTGCTGTCAGTGCTCAAACATACTTGCCGGTACTGCAGTATCATCATGTCGGAGAAAGTACCCCTTTCTCCACTTCTGTTACACCAGTACAGTTCACCGAGCACATGGATTATTTGAAAACAGCTGGTTTTCAAGTGGTGGACCTGTTCCAGGCGTTAGATGACTTGAAGGCGGGGAAGCCTTTGCCAGAAAAAGCAGTGGCAATCACCTTTGACGATGCTTATCGTAATATTTATCAAGCCGGTTTTCCTATCTTAAAAGAGCGAGGCTTCCCATTTACTGTGTTTATTAACACGGACCCTGTCGAGCGGGGCAATCGGCATTTTCTAACCTGGCAACAAATGTCAGAAATGGAAGCATCAGGTGGTGTTTTCGCTAATCATACGATCAGCCACCCTTATATGTTGCGTAAGGAAGAAGGGGAGACAGACCAAGCTTGGTTGGCCCGGATGACCAAAGAAGTCGATACGGTAGAAAGCTTGCTGGTGAATAAACTCGGTCATTCGCCAAAAATGCTCGCTTACCCTTATGGCGAGTCAAACAAAGTAATTCGCGACCTACTAGCAGAGCGTGGCATCATGGCGTTTGGTCAGCAATCTGGTGTTATCAGTGCTGATTCCGATTTTACGAATTTACCAAGATTCCCTGCTTCGGGGCATTACGCTAAATTATCGACTCTTAAAACTAAGCTAAATGCGAAGCCCATGCCTCTGACCACAGCCAGTCTGCGCGAAAATAAGGCAGGGGACTTTGCATCTAGTGAGCCTGTTTCAATTACTTTGACATTCAAGCAGGGAAAGTATCGCCTTAATGACCTCAATTGCTATGTTTCTGGGCAAGGTAAAGCCTCTTTGAGCTGGTCGTCGGATCGTGAAGTGACTGCCACCGCTGAAAAACCATTTGCTGTTGGTCGTGGCCGTATAAATTGCACCATGCCGGACGCATCTGGTCGTCATTATTATTGGTATTCCCATGTTTGGATACGAACTTCGCCTTCTCAGAACTATATAAGCGAAAAAAGTTAAATTTTTTTAAAAAAAATGTTGCACTGAAATTTCAAATCAGTAATATACACCTCGCTCGCAACGGAGGGGTGGCAGAGTGGTTTAATGCACCGGTCTTGAAAACCGGCGTAGGTTAGTAGCCTACCGAGAGTTCGAATCTCTCCTCCTCCGCCATCTTTAAAGGTGACGAGTTGCAGCAAAGATAAAATTAGTTCCTCGATAGCTCAGTTGGTAGAGCAAATGACTGTTAATCATTGGGTCACTGGTTCGAGTCCAGTTCGAGGAGCCATCGGAGTATAGCGCAGTCTGGTAGCGCGCCTGCTTTGGGAGCAGGATGTCGGGGGTTCGAATCCCTCTACTCCGACCATTATTTTATCATCCTATAGTAATGGTGGGCGTAGCTCAGTTGGTAGAGCTATGGATTGTGATTCCATCGGTCGTGGGTTCGAGCCCCATCGTCCACCCCATTACTACATATAGTTGGGTCGTTAGCTCAGTTGGTAGAGCAGTTGACTTTTAATCAATTGGTCACTGGTTCGAATCCAGTACGACCCACCAACTATACATGCTAAAATTCTGCATTGTCTGATTAATTCCTCGATAGCTCAGTTGGTAGAGCAAATGACTGTTAATCATTGGGTCACTGGTTCGAGTCCAGTTCGAGGAGCCATCGGAGTATAGCGCAGTCTGGTAGCGCGCCTGCTTTGGGAGCAGGATGTCGGGGGTTCGAATCCCTCTACTCCGACCATCAGCCAAACTTTCAGTTTGCATATCTTATGAGCGGGTCGTTAGCTCAGTTGGTAGAGCAGTTGACTTTTAATCAATTGGTCACTGGTTCGAATCCAGTACGACCCACCATTCTCTCGGTTTCCTCTTTTTCTTCAAATCGTCGTTTTTCTTTTGTTCTTCATGTTTGTATTGTGATGCATAAATCCAATTGTTATTAGTAATGTCTTTATGTATCAAAAGCAGTGTTTAGGTGATTTGTAGGATACGGTTCGCGAAGCTATTTTATCCTGGGTGAATTTTGATATGTTCATGGGTGCTGCGCGATCAATGGCGCATTGCCATTGATGGTGCATGTTTCAATGGGATTTGATTCGGCCATGGGTGCTTCGCATCCAACGGCGCATTACGGCCTGCGGCCTAACGGCGCCCTACGATTGGCGGTGCATGATTTCAATGGCATTTTGTTTAATGATGGGTGTTGTGCGATCAATGGCGCATTACGGCCTGCGGCCTAACGGCGCCCTACGATTGGCGGTGCATGATTTCAATGGAGTTTTGTTCAATCACGGGTGTTGCGCGACCAATGGTGCATTGCCATTGATGGTGCATGTTTCAATGGGATTTGATTCGGTCATGGGTGCTTCGCATCCAACGGCGCATTACGGCCTGCGGCCTAACGGCGCCCTACGATTGGCGGTGCATGATTTCAATGGCATTTTGTTTAATGATGGGTGTTGTGCGATCAATGGCGCATTACGGCCTGCGGCCTAACGGCGCCCTACGATTGGCGGCGCATGATTTCAATGGCATTTTGTTTAATGATGGGTGTTGTGCGATCAATGGCGCATTACGGCCTGCGGCCTAACGGCGCCCTACGATTGGCGGTGCATGATTTCAATGGCATTTTGTTTAATGATGGGTGTTGTGCGATCAACGGCGCATTACGGCCTGCGGCCTAACGGCGCCCTACATTTTGTGACAGGTTGTTGAGCGTAGAATTTAATTGCCGTTGATGAAATGGCTTAAGTTTTTATATGAGAAAATTTTTTAGAAAATGTGTATCTGGTTGATACATAAGAAAGAAAAGAAGTGGTGGAGGGAGGTGGATTCGAACCACCGAAACTTTCGTGGCAGATTTACAATCTGCTCCCTTTGGCCACTCGGGAACCCCTCCACAGCAGCGCGGCATATATTATAGTCCGCGCTGTGTTCTGTAAAGCACTTTTTGTTATTTATTTAACAATTGTGCCAATTTAGCCTTCATGCGTTCATCATCAGATAGATGACTAAAGGCATCTTCTTCTTTTTTGTGTGGTTTGTTCGCTTTCGGATTGCCGCTAGGTTTGTTGTTAGGGCGTTTGTTTTTATTCGTAGCCTTGTTCTGAAGACGCTGAGCTTCTTTCTTAGGGCGATTGGTGGTCGGCTTGCGAGTTAGCATGGCCTCAGGTAATGCTGGCTCATCGCTTACTGGGTTGCCCTCTAGGTCGATACGTGGCTGACCTGTTTGTAGGCACTTTTTGTAGCGGTCAGAGCGAGTGTAAGCGGCTAGGGCACGTTTTTGTTTGCTGGCGTTAAACTCCTCATCCAGCACCATGTCTTTATCAATGCCAACTTTTAGAGGTTTTGGTTGATTCCAGTCGAAGGCTTTAGGATAGCGCTCTTCAAGCATTTTAATAAGGCGACGGTTGTTTTTTTGATTCTTCTGACGTCTTTTTTGCTCTGGAGTCAGACTGGCAGTGGCAGGTGATTGCTCAGTGCTAGCTGTTGAATCTACCTTGTCCAAGTTGGCTGGTGCAGTTTCTTGTTCTGTCAGCTCTGCTTGAGTTTCTGGTAGTGCAGTTTGTTCAGTCTGTGGTTTGGTCATATCTATAGTCTGTGTTGTCATTGTGGTTTGGGCGCTACTATCAGTGCCCTCATGGGTTAAGTTAAAGCTTAATTGAGTTTCAAATACGGGCTCTTTAGGTGGGGCTGCTGGAGTGTTTTTCTCTGGCTCCAGTAGGTCCAAGGAGTCTTCTATGTAAAGTTGTAGCTGGTCCTCTGTAGAGCGCTTGCTCATTTGTTGAAGAAGGTCCAGTGAAGCACTTTGTTCAGTTTCATTAGTATGGCTAGTAGAGCTGCTTTTGAGTTCTGCGATCTCTGTTTGAGCAGCTTCTAAAGCCTTTACCAATTGGCTAATGCGACTTTCTAATTGCTGGATTAATTGTTCCATAAAGCAGGCTTGATCTCTTTATAAAGGCGTTAAAAGGACGCTAGGTTTAGTGTCTATGCCTAGCATCTCACGTTTTTGTTCGTCATTAGGAAGAACTAAAGAGACTTGATGGGTGTTTTGCCACCAGATAAATATAAGTGAAATAGCCACACCAGCAGCAAGCATTGACATAAGTTTCATGATCTCTAGAAAGTTAAACCTGCACCCACCATGAAGTGTTTGTCGTAGGTATCGCTTTGACTGTTCAGTATTTTAATAAATACGTCCATTCGAGTGGCGTCAGAAGTGGCAATACGAAAACCTGCTTCTGGGTAATAGGTCGTTTCATCAAGAAATGACACGCCACCCCCAATGTAAGACCACATAGGGATGCCCGCGATTACCTGAAAGGCCGGTGTTGAGCTGTAAAAACGTGCACCCAAAGTAACTGCGCTTTCAAACTTCTCGCCAATAACAAATGAAAAACCGCCGTATGCAGAAATATTGGAAGGTGAGGTGAACTCCATTAAGGTGTTCACAATGGAAGTGACGTTGTTTCCTTCCGTAGTCGTAGGTCGTGCTGCGGTAGACTCAAAAGTGACTAAGCTGGCAATTTGGTTCTCAGCATAGGAGTTGACGCTAAAAAGGGTCAAAACGGCTAAAATTAGGGCTCTCATGAATTGTTATCCAATTGGTTAAGGCGCTCAAGCATTTTGTTAAGAGAAGATTCCCAGTTAGTTTGCTGCTCGCTAGTTTGCTGAAGCTGGCTGTTTAGTTCAGTTTTTTCTTCGCTTAACTCGTAATTTTGCATTTCCAGTTCTGAAATGCGCTTACGTAGCGTTCCAATCTCTTCTACTGCTTCGTTAATGCGCTGTTCTAAATGGTGTAGTAATTCGTTGTTCATGTGTACATCCTAATAAAAAGCCAAATGTTCTGGCACTGTGTTAATTATTTACCAAGCGATCACAACATCTCTTTGTTGGACGTTGAGTATTTTTGCATCGACAGCAAGTTCGCCAATAGAAAAGTTTGGCTGAACTTGCTTTATTGTAACACTGATATTGGCGTTGTTCAGCTGGGTTTGTGCAGTTTGTAACCGATCAAAGACCTCGTAGCGACGATAAACGTTAAACTTGTCACCCTGCTTGATGCCTGCAAGAGACCCAGCATCAATATGGATGCGGTTGTTTTCGATGCGAAAAACGTTGGCCATAAAGGGTTGGCAGCGTAGCTTTTCACTGGTGTCTAAAGCACTTTTCTTAATCGCTTGCTCAACTACTTTACCATAATGGGTAGACCAAAATCGTGCCGTGCCAAAGCCAACTCTAGCATGGTCAGAAATGTCCCAATTGCCGCTTTCGTTATACCTTTCTTGAAATAATAATTCACCACTAAAGCTATCGTATAGGTATATGTCGACCACAAATTTCCTTTCTTTACTGTCAAGGGGGACAGCTTCGGCGTCTTTGTCGTCAGGAGACCTTAAATAAACAGGGCTAATGTCTCGTATCACGCCACTAATAAGATACTGAACGCCTAGCTTTTCTCCGGCTAAGGTAATGTTGCTTAGGGAGCCGTCGAAGTTGTTGCTAGTCGGTGAATTAATAAGATCAGGATAGAGCGCAAAATTAGTTGCACTTAACGCGCGTAAGAAGCCGCGCTGATTAATCTCGTCGGCTAAGCTTTTGGGGAGTTCTCGTGCTATGTTGCTTAGCTCGCCTAAACGGGCTTGTTGAGGGGCTTGTAAGTCAAACCCCGTAATCCCGACGGCTTTTTTGTAATAATGTGTGTGTCCAGTGCTGCACTGAGAGTCAGCGGTTACTTCAACGCGAGCAATAACGGTTAAGATATCGCCATTACGTTGCTCTGAAACCACACGGGCTTTTTGTACGTGGCCTGCACTGCGGATTTCTACGCTAGATTCAAGCTCGCCATTAATCAGACTGTCTTTTACGCTGACGCGGGAGCTAGATTCAAGAACGGCTTGTTTGATGGCCTGTTCCGTTGCACGATAGCGTGCATCTACTAGGTCATCATTATAGATCACGGCTTCACCTACAGCCTCAACACTGGCGGCCCATGACCCTACCGATAATAAGGCAAATACGCTGATGCATATTGCCTGTTTAAGAAACTGACGCATTATTATTCAATAGTATAAAAGTTGGTCGTGGGGGTTGAGTTACTTTGTACGTTGACTGCTTGATAGCCTGGTTGAACTTGGCAGTTAGGGTTGTTA
The DNA here is from genome assembly GCF_054780655.1 of Marinomonas epiphytica. Classification (NCBI taxonomy): domain Bacteria; kingdom Pseudomonadati; phylum Pseudomonadota; class Gammaproteobacteria; order Oceanospirillales; family Oceanospirillaceae; genus Marinomonas; species Marinomonas epiphytica. The sequence continues at coordinate 76,767 of NZ_BAAGVX010000036.1, read as the reverse complement.
CTGATGTTTTGTGGTGAGCTTACACACTGACGGAAGTTTTCTTGTAGGGCCATTTCAACTACGGTTTCAATGGTGCCATCTTCGTGCTCTCTTTGTGAGACCACCTTGGCGCCGACTAGGTAGGCATCGACATAAGTTCTTAATTCATCGTGTTGAAGAACCAAGTTGTTTAAGGAACTGGAACCGTCAATTTTTAAACCGTAAACTCTTTCTGATAAATTTCTGTACGCATCCAGTGTTGAGCTTCGTAAAGTCATAATGCGAGCTTGGGATTTGGAAAAACGTTTGCTGGTGATCATGGCTGCAAAGCCTGTAGCATTTACGACTATAGGTTCTTGCTTAATCACGGCGATCGTATTGTTGGCGTTCAGTGCCCCCTGATTCTGATTTGTCGCAGTGCTTCCTCCTGTGGTATTGCCATTACAAGGAGCAACACTGGTACAGGTGCCAGTGGTTTGGCCTTGCTGAGTGGTGGCGGTTTGGCAACCCGCTAAAACAAGCCCAGTAAAAGCAAGCAGTGAAAAACGTTTTATCAATGTCATGATGGCATCCTGAATAGCAATCCGTATATTAAGGCTCATTTTAAGCCTTAGAAAGTCAATAAGATAAGCCACTAACCGCTTAATTTGGATGACCCTCTAATCTAATAGAGAAAATGTAAACTATTTTGTTGGTGAGCGTCCATGTTTGCAGGCGTAAAAGTGGTATTTTTATGTGTTTTTATTGAAAAAATAGCTTTTTTTCGCGGATGTTGCTTTTTTGTGGTTAGTTTGTACTGGGCAAGATGAATGTTAATTTTATATACTGTTTATTTATACAGTTTTATTTCTGGTGTGCCATGCAGGCGAATCGAAAAATTATTCATATAGATGCCGATTGTTTTTTTGCTGCAATAGAAATGCGTGATGACCCAAGTTTGCGAGATATCCCTATTGCTATTGGAGGCCCTGCTGAGCGTCGTGGGGTCTTGGCGACTGCTAATTATGTTGCTAGGCAATATGGTGTGCGTTCCGCCATGGCAACAGCACATGCAAAGCGTTTATGTCCTGAGTTAAAAATTCTGAATGGCAATATGGCCAAATACAGAGAAGCTTCTCAGTTAATGCACGAGGTTTTTCGAGAATACACAGATATTATTGAGCCACTGTCTCTCGATGAAGCCTATTTGGATGTCAGTCAATGTGAGCAGTTACAAGGCAGTGCTACCTTGATTGCCCAAGCGATACGAGAGAAGGTTTTCCAACGTGTTGGTATTACCGTTTCAGCTGGTGTGGCTACCAATAAATTTTTAGCAAAGGTCGCAAGTGATTGGCAAAAGCCAGACGGTTTAACCGTGGTTTCTCCTGCTAAACAGACTGATTTTGTGGCTAAAGTGCCGGTTAAAAGTATTTCTGGGATTGGTAAAGTGGCCCAAGAAAAGCTTGCTAAACTCAATGTGTTTAGTTGTGAAGATTTACAAAAAGTGGATTTTACTACCCTACAGAAACAATTTGGCAGTATGGCTTTTCGCCTATCTCAATATGCTTTGGGAGTCGATGAAAGGCCAGTGCAGACCTCCCGCCAGCGTAAAAGCATCTCAGTTGAACATACTTTTGATAAAGATATCTCAGATTTGTCGGGCTGCGTTTTGGTGCTACCAAGGCTGATTGCTGACTTGAATAAAAGGATGCAAGGTAAGTCTTACGAAAATCAATTAAAAAAGTATTATTTAAAAATTAAGTTTCATGATTTCACTCAAACGACCATTGAAAAACCCATTCATTCAAAACTGTCTGATAAGGTTTTCACCGAATTGTTAGTTACCGCATACGAAAGGCAGGCCAAACCCGTTCGCCTGATTGGTGTGGGCTATCGACTTAACCCACCTGCCCCCCAACAACTGTGTCTGTCATTTTGACTTGAAAAAAACTTTTCGAAAAGACTTAAACTGGCTTTGGGCGTGTTAACCTATTAAGTGTTTTAAGTTTTCTTTGTGGAGTGTGTTACATGGCGTCTTTATTGCCTTCTGTTGTAGTGGAAACAGGTGAGCATCCAAATGCTGCCGTTATTTGGCTACATGGTTTAGGGTCTGATGGGCATGATTTTGAATCCATTGTTCCTGCTTTGGCTCTTGATCCAGAATTGTCTGTTCGTTTTGTTTTTCCCCATGCTCCTATGCGCCCTGTGACGATTAACGGGGGGATGCCCATGCGAGCTTGGTACGATATTTTTGAAATGACACTAGAGCGTAAAGTCGACATGGCGAACATTGAGGAGTCGCGTCAGCAAATAAACGCTTTAGTTGAAGAACAAATTGCTCAAGGTATGAACCCTGAGTCTATCGTTTTGGCTGGTTTCTCTCAGGGCGGTGTGATTGCTTATCAAACCGCTTTAAAGTCTCAGCGCAAATTTGCTGGTGTCATGGCCCTGTCTACCTACTTAGTAGGAGCAGATCAATTGCCAGGGGCAAGTGAATCTGTGAATGGTGATACATGCTTTTTGATCCATCATGGCAGCCAGGATCCAGTTGTTGCGCCAAGTTTGGCGGTGCAGGCACAACAGGTACTTGAGTCGAAAGGGTATCAGGTCGCAAGCCAAACATATGCTATGCCCCATTCTGTTTGCCCTGAGCAAATTGTTGATATATCACATTGGTTAAACGAGCGTTTAGCAAGTTAATTGGGGTAAACGGCATTATATGAATGAAGAATATGTACATTGGCTGGCTCATGCGAAAGAGCTCGCTTTACACGCTGGGCAGATGATCAAAAAGGCCCGTCAAGAAGCGGGTTTTCAGCGTGATTACAAAGCTGGGCACGAGTTAGTGACCACGACAGATCTAGCGGTCGATCTCTTTATATGTGAGCAAATTAGGCGCAGATTTCCTAGTCATGAAATTCTTTCGGAAGAGTCTTCGCCTACTATGGCGTGGCAGGACACTGCTGAGCAAACGCCGGTTTGGGTAATAGACCCGATTGATGGAACGGTAAACTTTGCACATGGTCATGCCCACGTTGCTGTATCGATTGGTATTTATCTGGCAGGACAGCGAGTTGTAGGAGTGGTGTACGCGCCTTTCTTAGATGAGTGTTATACCGCTATAAAGGGTCAGGGAGCATTTTGTAACGATAAAGTCATCCAGGTTACAAATAATACCGTATTACGTCATGCATTAGTTGCAACAGGTTTTCCCTACGTGAAAGACGGATTGCCTTCCCTCTTAGAAAAAGTGTCTAAGATTTTGCAGAACTGTCAGGATATCCGCAGGGCGGGATCCGCGGCCTTGGATCTGTGTTGGGTGGCGTCAGGGCGATTAGATGCCTACTTTGAGTCCGTAAAACCTTGGGATATGGCTGCGGGCACGCTAATAGCGGAAGAAGCCGGCGCGACAGTAGGGCATTATGGAGAGTCTTCTCAGCGTTGGCCAGACGTTGTAAATGGGGATTCTCTGTTAGTCGCAACGCCACACTTGTTTGCACAAATTAAAAATCTTGTCCAAGAAAACGAATCAAATTAGTTATTAAGGTGTGTTATGTCTATTACCACGTTTTTGGTGTTTCTGGTGGTGTCACTATTGGTGATAGCGGTTTCAATTTGGTTTATTGTTCGCCAAATTAAGCTTAATAAAGCGCGAGCGCAAAAGATTAAGCAGGGAGAGGAGCGCGTGCGAGAAGAGCGTAATAAGCGTATCGACAGTATTAGAGTGCTACTTAAAGCCGCTGATTCTGAAGAAATGAACTGGATCGAAGCGAGCATTCGTATCAAAAACCTATTGGATCAATTAGGTGTAGATCTATCTGAAAAGGGCAACATTTCTGTGTTCTATCAAATTGAAGAACTGACTCAGCATATTCCCACTCATGATCAATGGAAAGCCTTGCCAATTACAGCGCGAGCTAAGTTTCTCAAGGAAATGGATGGTTATGAGGAAAAATATAAAAATCAGTTGTTAGAAGCCCGTACAGAGTTATTATCCTACGATTTTGTCTGATGTTATTAGAGCTGCTCATTTCAATTGTATTATTTTTTGTATTGCTAGTGGGGCTAATGTTATTTTATGTACGGCATAAGTCTAAAATACCTTACTATCAGTTTAGCGAAAAAGATTGTGTAAGCCTTTTACATAGGGCGGTTGAAGGGTCTTTGTTAGAGCGTGATTGGCATGTGTTTATTGGCATGAGCATTCGAGATAACAAAGATTTAGAATCTTTACGAGAAACCTGTATATTTATTGATGATTCTTATGTAAAAAGAACTCGATTATTAAATGGCCAGCAATACATGGTTTTTAATAAAAATGGGGTTCTACTATTGGAAACTCTGTTAGACGAGTGGCGCCATAAAGTGCTTTATGAAGCTTAAAACTATAGATAAACGAGGGGAAAATAAATATGGATGATGTACAAGACTTATTTGACCAAGGTTCACAATGGCTGCCAATCATTACTGATAGCCTAATAAACCTTGCAATTGGCTTGGTAATCTTTTTTGTTGGTAAATTTTTAGCAACCAAGGTATCAGCTTGGTGCGAACGTCGCATGCTAAAGTCGAACGTTGATAAAGCCGTGGCGGGGTTCACTTCAAGCATTCTGTATGCCTTGATGTTCGCAGGCATAGTGCTTATGGCTCTGGGTCAAGTTGGTGTTGAAACGACTTCCTTTATTGCTATTTTAGGCGCTGCAGGCTTAGCGGTAGGTTTGGCGCTACAAGGCTCATTGTCTAACTTTGCTTCAGGGGTGCTGATTATTATTTTACGCCCATTCAAGAGCGGAGACTTCATCGATGCTGCTGGTCAAATGGGTACAGTAGATCGTATTGAGCTGTTTTGTACCTTCCTAAAAACGCCTGATAATCGTGTGGTTATTGTTCCTAACTCAGCTATCACAGGGGGTTCTATTGTTAACTTCTCCCGTGAGCAAACTCGCCGAGTGGATTTAGTGGTTGGTATTAGCTACGACGCTGACATCCGAACTGCGAAACAAGTTCTAGAAGAGATTGTTCAGGCTGATGAGCGTATTCTAAAAGAACCTGAGTGTACTATTGCGGTATCAGAGTTAGCAGATAGTTCTGTCAACTTTGTTGTACGCCCTTGGGTTAACGCGGCAGACTACTGGACAGTTCGTGCTGACGTATTAGAAAAAGTGAAATACGCATTTGATGAGCGCGGCATTGGCATTCCATACCCTCAAATGGACGTGCATGTTCACAAAGAAGAGTCTTAATTCGTTAAGATAATTCCTTTGAAGAGAATGCCACCTAAGCACTATGGTTGTTTAGGTGGCATTTTTTTAGCTGGGGGAAACCTGCTGTGCTATGAAATTCCTCTTCTGGAATTTAAAATAAAGGCATTAGATTATTGCATAAGTTTTTAGGAAACAGAGTAATGCGAAGAAAGCTCATCACCCCAGAAGGCCATAAAAAGCTCAAAGATGAAGTGGATTACTTATGGCGTAAAGAGCGGCCAGAAATAACAAAAATAGTGACCTGGGCGGCTGGCCTAGGAGATCGTTCAGAGAATGCTGACTACCAATATAATAAACGAAAACTTCGTGAAATAGATCGCAGAGTGCGTTTTTTGCGAAAACTGCTCGACGGCATTGAGATCGTAGAATACCACCCTCAACAGGAAGGTAAGGTGTTCTTTGGGGCGTGGGTAACGCTTGAAGATGACGACGAAACAAGGCGTCAATTTAGAATTGTAGGGTCAGAAGAGATTTACGGTAACGATGACTATATCTCGATCGATTCACCTATGGCGAAAGCTTGCCTTGGGAAGCAGGTAGATGATGATATTAGGGTTAAAACGCCTACTGGAGATAAGGTATGGTATATTTTAGAGATTGAATATAAACCCCATTCCGTGGCCTCTTAAATAACATGATTTGCTGGATTGTGTGTTTGAAAGAGTGCATCAAACGAGCTCTAACATGAGTATTCATTACGGTATGGCTCAATGGCAGCACCCTGCTTGGGTGGGTTGGTTGTATCCAAATCAAGTGCCTAGTGCTGAGCGCTTGGCTTATTATGCGCAGTACTTTAGTTGTGTTGAGGTGGGTTCAACCTTTTATACCAAGGTTGACGCTGCTCAATTGCAACGCTGGTATGATTCTGTTCCTGAACGTTTTCGTTTTTCTTTTAAAGTGCCGCAAACGATTAGTCATCGGCTGTTTGATCGCCCGTGGCCGCAAATCGAGCAAGAGTGGCAAGAGTTTATGGATAGTTTGGCGGGGTTAACCGATAAGCTTGGTCCAACTATGCTGCAGTTGCCGAGTGCTTGTGATGAGCGCTCTTTAGGTAAAATTTTGGTTTTATGTGATCAATGGCGCTTAGTCAGCCCTTTATCTATTGAAGTGCGTCATTTGAACTTTTTTGATAAGGGTGACGTTGAAACCGACTTGTTATCTAACATGGCTGAACGCAACGTAAACCGAGTGGTGATGGATTCGCGTCCTGTGTTTTCAACGTCAGCCTATAATGAGAGTTTGCAAGATGCTCAGCAGAAAAAGCCCCGAGTACCTTGTCATCCCGTAGCAACAGGGAGTCACCCTGTTGTGCGCTTTATCGGTCACCCAGATCTTGAACGGAATCAGGTGTGGCTTGAGCAGTGGGCGAGAAAGCTAGTTCAGTGGCATGGACAAGGGTTAGAGCCCAGTGTTTTTGTGCATTCCTCAGATAACATAGCAGCACCGAGTTTAGCGGCGAGTCTGGACGCGTTGGTGGCGAAATTAGCGCCCAACTACCAGCCAGCCTTGCAGCTACCAGATGTTCAAGAACAAATAGGGCTACTTTAGTTTGAAGCCAGCTGGTTCACGTAAATCGTGTCTTCGTGATACTGAATTTGGCCTTTTGCTATATCTTCTAGATAGAACTTCAACGTTTTACTAACGCTGCTGAAGGCAATTTCATCCCAAGGAATTTCTGTCAGCTCAAATAAGGCGACTTCAGAGCTTTCCTCCGTGGCGTGGAAATCTTTATTAGGGAGCTGGGCAAGGTAAAAAATATGTACCTGGTTAATATGTGGGATACTGATCATGCTAAAGAGTTGTTGGCAAATGGCCCGTGAACCGCATTCCTCTAGGGTTTCTCTAAGGGCGCCTTCGCTAGTGGTCTCTTGGTTTTCCATGAAGCCTGCGGGTAGTGTCCAATAGCCTAATCTAGGTTCAATGTTGCGTTTGCAGAGTAATACTTTGCCTTGATGAATCGGTAGGGTGCCGGTAATCATGCGCGGGTTATCATACTCTATGTGTTGGCAGCTTGGACAAACCGCTCGTTCTCGGTTGTCACCTTGCGGGATCTTCATTTCGACAACATGACCACAATTACGGCAAAATCTCATGGGATCCCTTTTTCTTAGTGTGAGAGTTGTAGCTTGGCGTATTTTACTACTTTGTCTTCAATTTCAAGAATTTCGATTAGGTAGTTTTCCACTTTTAAGCTGATTGGGTGTTCTGGAATAAACTCAAGGGTTTCTATGATTAAACCATTGAGCGTTTTGGGGCCATCTGTTGGCAGATGCCAATCCAGTGCTTTGTTTATTTCACGAATATGGGTGGTGCCATCAATACGGAAGCTGCCGTCTTCAAGTACTTGAATCTCTTCTTCTTCGTCTTGAGTGGGAGGGGTGAACTCCCCGACAATTTCTTCAAGAATATCTTCCATGGCAGCAATGCCTTGCACATCACCATATTCGTCAACCACAACTCCCATTTGGCGGTGCTCTTTTTGAAAATTCAAAAGCGCTGTATTCAATGGTGTTGTTTCCGGGATGAAATAAGGTTCAACCGTTGCTTTTAACAGCGCGGCTTTACTTGGTGTTTCTTCACGTAAAAATAAAGCCGCGTGACGGGCGTGTAAGATGCCGATGACTTTGTTTATCTCGCCGTTATATACCGGCATGCGTGTATGTCGACTTTCACAAATTTGCTCGATGATCTCTTCAATCGAGTCTTCTATGTCGATGCCGATTACTTCGTTTCTTGGAATCATGATGTCTTCGACGGTCACATTTTCCAGATCTAAAATAGACAAAAGCATCTCTTGGTGGGCCGCAGGGATTAAGTCGCTAGCTTCGTTAACGACCGCACGCAGTTCTTCACTGCTTAGTTTGTCTTGCCCACCTTGAGTGGCATTAACACCAATCAGACGCAATAAACCATTGGATATGCCGTTTACTAACCATACTAGGGGGTATAACACTTTGAGTAATACGCCAAGCACCCAAGAGGCAGGGAAGGCAATACGTTCAGGGTGAATGGCTGCTAATGTTTTGGGGGTCACTTCTGCAAAAATAAGCACAATGAGTGTAAGGGCCGCTGTGGCAATGGCTACCCCTGCGTCTCCCCATAAGCGAACTGCGATAATGGTGGCAATGGCCGAAGCCAAAATGTTCACGAAATTATTGCCAATGAGTATAACGCCAATCAGTCGATCTGGTCGTTTGAGTAAGTTCTCGACACGTGCCGCGGAACGGTTTTTGTTTTTAACAAGGTGCTTTAAGCGATACTTGTTAATCGACAACATGCCAGTTTCAGAGCTAGAGAAAAAAGCAGAAAGAAGAATTAGACAGCAAAGTATTCCGCCTAGAATACTTAAGGGGACATCGTTCAAGAAGGGATCGCCTCAGTTATGTAGATAAGTGGATTATTAGTGCTTCTGAACTGGCTGTCAAATGTGTTTTTCATGGGAAAATAAATTGCAAAACAATTTTAGTGCCGAAGTAGCCTAACATCAGCAAGATAAAGCCCCCAAGAGTGATCTTAACGGCAAGTTGCGCGCGCCAGCCAGCGGAGTGTCTGCCGTATAGTAAACCGGCAAATACAAACCAAGAAGCAATAGTGAATACGGTTTTATGGACTAGGTGTTGGGCAAACATGTCTTCTATAAAATAAAAGCCTGTGCCAATTGTAATGGTCAAGAGTATGAAGGCCGCCCAAATGAATTCAAACATGAGTTTTTCGAGCACCTGAAGAGGTGGCACTCTTAACAATTGTCTTAGTCTGTGGTGTTTGAGCTGGTAGTCTTGAATATAGAGTAAAATACCGACTCCACACGCTGCAGTGAATAAACTGTACGCCGCTGAAGCGATTAAGATATGAATGCTGGTGCCTACGGATGGGCTATGAAGCTTGGCTAACTGCCAGGGCTGAAGTGCATTAAGGATCACAATGATGGCCGCTAATACCATTGCCGTACCGAGCAATAAGGATAAGTCTTTATTGCGATTACTGAACCACAGCATAGAGTTGCCAATTACTGCGATAAGCAAACCTATGGTTAGGAAATCAAAACCATCACGTTCCAATAACATTTGAATTAATGTCGAGGTGTGTAAGGTAACCGCCACTGCACCTAGGAAATGAGTGAATTTCCAAGTTGGTCGATAAAAATAAGCCAATGCTGAGGCTAAACAGGCTAAACAAGTCAGCCAAAGTGTTAATTGAATCATGAAACTGTCTGTTCCGCAGGGTAAAGGTATAGGGTGGCAAACATTTATCCGTTATAATAGGGGTAATTTCATTTTGGATAAACCGTGTACAAAGGTTTTTCCACCTAGATACCAATATTTGAGGGCAATATGTTCGACAATTTATCGAATCGCTTAACTTCCTCCCTTGATCGTATTCGAGGTCGAGCTAAATTAACCGAAGACAATATTAAAGACGTACTACGTGAAGTGCGTATGGCGTTATTAGAAGCGGATGTTGCGCTTCCTGTTGTAAAAGACTTTATTGCGGCTGTAAAAGAGCGTGCTATCGGCACAGAAGTTTCTAAAAGTTTAAGTCCAGGTCAGGTCTTCCTTAAAATAGTGAAGCAAGAACTTGAGAAGGTCATGGGGGAAGCCAATGATGAGCTTAACCTCAGAGCGGCGCGTCCTGCGGTGATCTTATTGGCGGGTTTGCAGGGGGCGGGTAAAACGACTTCTGCTGCTAAGCTCGCAAAATACTTAAAAGAGCGTCAGAAAAAGTCTGTGTCTGTGGTCAGTGCCGATGTGTATCGTCCGGCCGCGATCAAACAGCTTGAAACACTGGCGGGTGAAATTGGTGTGGATTTTATACCCAGCGATATTTCACAAAAACCAATTGATATTGCTAACAATGCCATCGATTATGCCAAAAAAGCTCACAAAGATGTATTGATTGTCGATACGGCAGGACGTTTGGCGATTGATGACGACATGATGGCTGAAATTAAAGCCTTACACGGTGCGATTACCCCAATCGAAACCCTATTTGTTGTCGATGCCATGACCGGGCAAGATGCTGCCAATACTGCGAAAGCGTTTGGCGATGTGCTGCCATTAACTGGTGTGGTGCTTACCAAAACAGATGGTGATGCTCGTGGTGGTGCTGCTTTATCTGTGCGTCATATTACCGGCAAGCCGATCAAATTTTTAGGTGTTGGGGAGAAAACGGAAGCATTAGAGCCATTCCACCCAGATCGTTTAGCCTCGCGCATACTAGGTATGGGGGACATGTTATCCCTCATCGAGCAAGCCGAGCAAAAAGTTGATAAAGAGAAGGCTGAAAAATTAGCCGGCAAGCTGAAAAAAGGCAAAGGCTTTGATCTTGAAGATTTCAAAGAGCAGCTTCAGCAAATGAAAAACATGGGTGGTATGAGTTCCATGTTAGATAAATTGCCTGGTATGGGGCAATTGGGCAATATTCAAGATCAAGTGGACGATAAAATGTTCGTGCAAATGGAAGCTCTGATCAACTCAATGACGGTGAAAGAACGCCGTAATCCGGATGTGATAAATGGTTCCCGTAAAAAGCGTATTTCTGCCGGTGCGGGTTTGCAAATACAAGACCTAAACCGACTGCTAAAACAGCATAAGCAAATGCAGAAGATGATGAAGAAATTTAGCTCAAAAGGCGGTATGAAAAAGATGATGCGTGGCCTAGGAGGCATGATGCCGGGCGGTGGTGGCTTCCCAGGTGGTGGTGGCTTTCCTAAAATGTAGGTGTATCTCATTGTTTTAAATGAGAGAAGCATAAAAAATGTAAAAATATATGAAAGGGCGAGCAAATCGCCCTTTTGTTTTTCTGGTGAATCGACTAGAATATGCCGCCTTCTTGTAGTATGAGTCAAAAATCGACTCGGCAAGAGGTGTTTCGTTAAGCAATAAGGAACCAATCATATGGTAACTATTCGTCTTTCTCGTGGAGGCTCTAAAAAGCGTCCTTTTTATCACTTGAACGTGGCTGATAGCCGTCGTGCACGTGATGGTCGCTACATTGAGCGTTTGGGTTTCTTTAACCCAGTTGCTCGTGGTCAAGAAGAACGTCTACGCATCGATCTAGATCGCGTAAACCATTGGGTTAGCCAAGGCGCTCAACTTTCTGACCGTGCTGCTCAGCTTGTAAAAGAAGCTAGCAAAAACGCTTAATACTGAGGTAATGCTATGTCTGCACTAAAACAAGCGGCTGCTCCAGAGCAAGCTCTTGTCGTTGGACGCATTACATCAGTCTACGGTGTTAAGGGGTGGGTGAAGTTATATTCGCACACTGACCCAATGCCTGGTATTTTCGAATACAAGCATTGGTGGCTGAAAACCTCTAAAGGGTGGAAGGTCGTAGAACTTAGCCAAGGACGCTTACAAGGGCGTGGTTTGGTTGCTTCAATTAAAGGCTATAACGACAGAGATCAAGTTAAAGAGATTTGTGGTTTAGATATTTATATTGATGCAAAAGATCTACCAACGCTAGACGACGGTGATTATTACTGGAGTCAGTTGGAAGGTTTAAGGGTGACAACCAAAGAGGGTGTTCTCTTAGGTAAGGTTTCTCAGCTTATGGAAACCGGTGCGAATGATGTCATTGTTGTCCGTGCGTGTGAAGGTAGCTTTGATCGTGAAGAACGCTTGATTCCATATGTGCCAGGTAGCTATGTTTTAAATGTAGATTTAGAACAGCAGCAAATGGTAGTCGATTGGGATCCAGAATTTTAACTGTTAAAGCTGAGGTCGCAATGTGAAGGTCAGCGTTATATCGCTCTTTCCGGAGATGTTTCAAGCCATTACCCAATATGGGGTAACGGGGCGAGCCATCAAATCAGGGTTGGTAACGGTGGATTTTGTTAATCCTCGTGACTTTACTCATGATCGACATAAAACTGTAGATGACCGACCTTATGGTGGTGGTCCTGGGATGTTGATGAAAGTTCAACCTCTCAAAGATGCTATTGCTAGTGCCAAGCAATTGGTACCCGATGCAAAAGTTATTTATCTGTCCCCTCAAGGGCGTACGCTGTCACAGAGCAGTGTGCAACAGCTTGCTAAAGAAGCAGAAATTATTCTGGTAGCAGGCCGTTATGAAGGCGTTGATGAACGATTGATTCAATCTGAGATTGATGAAGAAGTTTCAATTGGCGACTTTGTCCTAAGTGGTGGTGAGTTACCAGCCATGGTGCTGATGGATACTGTTTTTAGGATGGTTCCTGGTGTATTAGGAAAGCAAGCGTCAGCAGAAGAAGACTCTTTTGCCGATGGATTGCTCGACTGCCCACACTATACTCGCCCAGAAGTGCTTGACGGTATAAGCGTACCGCCAGTCTTACTTAGTGGCAACCATGAGGAGATTAGACGCTGGCGCTTAAAGCAAAAGCTCGGAAGAACTTGGCTACGCCGGCCAGACCTTCTGCATGAACTTGAGTTGGACAAGGAGCAGCAGAAGTTGTTAAAAGAGTTTATTCGCGAAACTGAAGATTCAACCTCGGCAGAGTAAGAATTGCGAGCTTATTGAACCGAAGAACCTTCATTCAATAAGAAACCAAATTATTAGGAGTCAAATCCATGAGCAATAAATCTAAGCTGATTCAGCAGATTGAAGCGGAACAAATGACGAAAGAAGTCCCAGCCTTTGGCCCAGGTGACACCGTTGTTGTTCAAGTAAAAGTAAAAGAAGGTTCACGCGAGCGTCTACAAGCCTATGAAGGTGTTGTAATTGCTAAGCGCAATCGTGGTCTTAACTCAGCATTCACTGTTCGTAAAATCTCAAGCGGTGTTGGTGTTGAGCGTGCTTTCCAAACTTACAGCCCGCTAGTTGAAAGCATCGAAGTTAAGCGCCGTGGTGACGTGCGTCAAGCTAAGATCTACTACCTACGCGAGCGTTCAGGTAAATCTGCACGTATTAAAGAGAAATTGGCTAAGCGCTAATTTTTCTGATCTAAAAAAAGGCGACTCCGGTCGCCTTTTTTTATGGAACTTATTTGGATTCTGTTAGCCTAATATTTTTTACGGTTTATTTGAGGTGTTTATGTTGCGATTATCACGCCTAGCGCTAGGGTTCTTGTGTGTTCCTTGGTTATTAGTTTTAGGGATGTCTTCTGCGTACGCGGGAGAAGTAGAAATTCGTGCGGCTTTGTCAGAGTCGTTGCCCGCTTACTCCATAACAGAGGTTTCTGAACACTCTTCATCTGGCCTATACATTGTACGTTTCACTAATGGTAATACCCTCCACACAACTGCTGATGGCCGCTTTTTTGTTGCTGGCGACCTGTATCGAGTGGAGCCTGAAGGAGTGGTGAATGAAACACAATTGGCAAGTTTAGCGCGTTTAGAAAAAACGCCTCAAGAAGATATGATCGTCTATCAAGCAGCTAATGAAAAAACACATATTTCTGTATTTACAGACGTAGATTGCGGTTATTGCCGAATGTTGCATAAAGAAATTGAAGAGCTAAATGAGCTAGGTATTACCGTGCGCTACTTGGCTTTCCCTCGTAGTGGGGTAGGTTCTCATTCATACAATAAAATGGTGAGTGTATGGTGCTCTGATGACCCCAAAAAACAGTTAACACTTGCTAAAACGGGGGCTAGCATGCCGGAAAACAAGTGCGTGAACCCGGTAGCAGAACAGCTTGCATTAGGCAGTTCTGTAGGGGTGCGAGGCACACCGACTATCATTACGGCTGAAGGTGCGATCATTCCCGGTTATTTGAAAGCGCCAGAACTAGCAAAACAAATAGGGTTATAACCTTATTTCGATATATTTCACTAAACATGAGCGCTCTTCAGGCTTTTCTACGTTGGGTTTGAGCGCTTGTGACGTTATAATAATCCGGTTTTCATTCTAACATTCGTCATTTCGATAAAAATTAGATTCTCTTTGTGGGGTATTACTTTGAAACCGGTAAAAGTCGGAATTTGTGGTCTAGGAACAGTCGGTTCTGGCACACTCAACATTCTTCGTGACAATTCAAACGAAATTACCCGACGTGTCGGCCGTAGCATTGTGATTGAGCAAATTGGCGCACGTCGTGACAACCCGTCATGTGATACCAGTGGCATTCAAATAACACGTGATATTTTTGATGTAGTTAACAACCCTGAAATTGACATTGTTATCGAATTGATTGGCGGAACCGGTGTCGCTAAAGACCTTGTAATGCAAGCCTTAGAAAACGGTAAGCATGTGGTAACAGCCAACAAGGCGTTGATTGCCGAGCACGGTAACGAAATTTTTGCCAAAGCCCAAGAAAAAGGTGTGATCGTTGCTTTTGAAGCCGCGGTGGCGGGCGGTATTCCAATAATCAAATCTCTACGAGAGGGCTTATCTGCCAATCGTATCGATTGGCTTGCGGGTATCATTAACGGCACTGGCAACTTCATTATGTCTGAAATGAGCCAAAAAGGCCGCACTTTTGATGACGTGTTGGCAGAAGCTCAAGCACTAGGGTATGCAGAAGCAGACCCAACCTTTGATGTAGAAGGTATAGATGCTGCTCATAAGCTTACTATTCTTGCGTCTATCGCATTCGGTATTCCACTACAGTTCGAAAAGACGTACACCGAAGGTATCAGTAAAATCACAGCGGAAGACGTGGCTTTTGCAGAACAGCTAGGTTATGTAATTAAACACCTAGGCGTTGCTAAGAAAACTTCGAAAGGTATTGAGTTGCGTGTACACCCTGCACTGATTTCTCATCAGCAGTTACTTGCTAACGTTAACGGTGTAATGAACGCTGTTATGGTAAAGGGTGATGCAGTTGGCCCTACTCTAACCTATGGTGCAGGTGCTGGCGCTTTGCCAACTGGTTCATCTGTCGTTGCTGATGTAATTGATGTGGCTAGAACTTTAACGGCGGACCCTACTAACCGTGTACCTCATTTAGCTTTCCAAGCTGACTCATTATCTAACGATCAGGTGCTTCCAGTAGAAGAAGTGGAATGTGGCTTTTTCTTAAACATGAACATTCAAGATAAAGCGGGTGTGTTAGCCAATATTACCCAAATCCTATCGCAAAACGGTATTAGCATTGAGTCTTTGATTCAGCGAGAGCGTGAAGATAGTGTTCTAGTTCCTCTGGTGGTTATGACCCACGATGTAAAAGAGCGAGCAATGAATAACGCCATAGTGGCAATTGAGGCTTTGCCAGAAGTGGCAGGTAAAGTGCAGCGCATTCGTGTTGAGTCATTAGTGTAAGGAGAAAATCATGAAATACATTTCTACACGCGGTAAAGCGCCAGCCTTATCATTTGCTGATGTACTTTTGGCTGGCTTGGCTAATGACGGTGGCTTGTATGTACCAGAGTCCTTGCCTAAATACAGTAAAGACGAAATTGCATCTTGGGCAGGCTTAAGCTACCAAGAGCTTGCGTTTAAAGTAATGTGGCCTTTTGTTGAAGGGGATATTCCAGAAGACGCATTTAAAGCAATGATCAATGAAGCTTACGCCAGTTTTACACATACCTCTATTGCCCCTATGGTTCAGGTTGGTAATAACGAATGGGTGCTGGAGCTGTTTCGCGGGCCTACGTTAGCTTTTAAAGATTTTGCCTTGCAGTTACTGGGCCGTTTGATGGATTATGTGCTGGCCGAACGAAAAGAGAAACTGGTTATTTTAGGTGCCACATCTGGCGATACGGGGTCAGCAGCCATTGAAGGTTGTCGCCACTCAGAACATCTTGATATCTTTATTTTACACCCGTTTGAGCGTGTCTCAGAGGTTCAACGCCGTCAAATGACGACAGTGATCGATGACAATGTATTTAACATTGCCGTAAAGGGTAACTTTGATGATTGTCAGGGGATGGTGAAGTCCAGCTTTGCTGACCAGTCTTTCTTGAACGGTGCTAAGTTGGGTGCCGTTAACTCAATCAACTGGGCGCGTATTATGGCTCAGATTGTTTATTACTTCTCCGCTGCTTTGTCTGTGGGTGGGCCTCATAGAAAAGTGTCATTCTCCGTACCAACAGGGAACTTCGGTGATATTTTTGCAGGCTATATTGCTAAGCAAATGGGCTTGCCAATTGACCAATTGGTCGTCGCAACCAACCAAAATGACATTTTGCACCGTGTAATCGCAGAAAATGACATGAGCCGTCAGGCCTTGAATAAGACCTTATCCCCAAGTATGGATATTATGGTTTCTAGTAACTTTGAGCGCTTATTGTTTGATGCTCATGGTCGTGAAGGTGCTGCCATTGATGATCTGATGGAGCGCTTTAACCAAGGTGATGTGCAATTAAATGATGAAGCTTGGTCTTTTGTGAAGTCAAACTTTGATAGTCATAAGGTTGACGATCAAAAAACGTGTGATGTTATTGCGGATGTATTTGCCAAAACACAATATTTGCTGGATCCCCACACCGCCATTGGTATCGAGGCTGCTCGCCAATGTCAAAAGGACGGTTCAGTGCCTATGATTACCTTGGCTACTGCACACCCTGTGAAATTCCCTGAAGCGGTAGAAAAAGCAGGCTGTGAATCGCCGAGTTTGCCAGCCCATATGGCTGATTTGTTCGAGCGTGAAGAGTCTTATACCGTGCTTGATAATGAGCTTTCAGATGTACAGGCGTTTGTCGCAAAGAACATTTAACCTTTTTCTGGCAGTCAAGATGATTTGGCTGCCAGTCATGCCTTTCTAAAAATATGAATCTTATTCTCCTTGATCCTACTCGTGTTTCTGCTTCTGGTCAGTACTGGTTAAATGAGCGACAAGTAACCCACCTTGCTAAGGTCGTTAAGGCTAAAAATGGTGATTCCCTGAGAGTGGGGGAGCTGGGTGGTAAAATGGGAGAAGGAATATTCGTCGAGGCCTGTGGAGAAGTCCCCCCACATATCCACAAGGTGGCCTTGCACCAGTCTCCGCCAGATCCTTTGCCCATAACTTTAGTTATGGCTCTACCTCGCCCTAATATGTTGAAACGCACTTTGCATAACATGACTGCTATGGGAGTAAAAGAAATAGTGTTAGTGCACTCCGCCAAGGTAGAAAAAAGCTACTGGCAGAGCCCTGTGCTAAAGCCAGAGAGTTTGCGTTTATGTTTGCTTGAAGGTTTAGAACAAGCGAAAGATACTGTACTGCCTAAGCTTACATTAGTACCCAGATTCCGCCCTTTCGTGGAGGATCAATTACCGGCTTTATTAAAAGATAAACTCGGCTTACTCGCTCACCCTTATCGGGCAGAAAAGTGCCCAATTGACATTCAAGAACCATGTGTACTGGCCCTTGGTCCTGAAGGTGGCTGGAATGACTTTGAGGTGTCTAAGTGGTTAGAAGCGGGAATGCAAAGTGTTCAGCTCGGAGAAAGAATCTTAAAAGTTGAGACTGTTGTCCCAGTATTACTATCTCGTTTATATCCAAATTAAGGTGAATTATAAATTTAATTTATAGAAAGACGACTTCTGGTTGAAGATTGTCGCCATTAATATAAAGTAGAGAGTATTCTAGAGCAGGGGCACATATAATAATCACGATTTCCCTGACTAAATTGGATGTTAGAATGCTAAAAAAAATTTTCAACCAATTAGCTTGGAAGCGTTTTTTCTACGCTGGCTTACCTGATCAAACGATTTCTGAAGATTCTCGTCGAGTCTTCATGATCAACTTATTTTCTCTTGTAGGCGTTGTTTTTACCCTACCTTTGGGGGTCTCATCCTTAATAGAAGGTAGTTGGCTGCTGGGCTTGGCCTTGGTTGCAATCGCAGCAATATATACTTTTAATCATTTATATTTACGGAAAACCCAAAACCATCTCTACTCTGGTGGTGTAATTATTTACCCTCTTTATTGTTTAATGTTGGGGTTAGTGTACTTTGGTGGCGTAGGGGGAACTGGGCCATTATGGATATACTGCGTACCGGCTGTTGCCTTTTTTATTAATGGGCTTCAGAAGGGATTAATAGAGGTCACGATTTTTACTTTTGCGGTGATTGTACTAATGTTCTTACCTGTCACCATTAGCGGTCACTTTGAGTACTCTGATGACTATAAATTGCGGGTGATTTTCTCATTTTTGGTTGTGACCTTTTTATCTGGAATATACGAGTACTCGATGTATATTTACAACAGTGCATTGATTAAAACCTCGGAGCAGCTGATTCATGCAGCAGAAACAGATAGCCTTACAGGGTTATTAAATCGCAGAGGGCTGCAAACATACCTCAATGCTCAAGAAGAAAAAGGGGCGGCTAGTCTACACTTGCTACTGTTGGATATCGATCATTTCAAAGCGGTTAATGATACACATGGACACGATGTAGGGGATTTGGTGCTTCAAGAGTTGGCTCGAATGATCCGCTCTGTGAAAGAATGCCAACAGGGGGCTTGCCGTTGGGGGGGGGAGGAGTTTTTGGTATTATTGCCAGATATGACCACCTCTGAAGTTTACCAAACAGCTGAACGCCTTCGTCAGTTTGTAAGTGAACAAGAGTTCTTTACCGACAAAGATATTTTTACCATTACTATAAGTATCGGTTTAGCAGCAGTAGGCGAGCTTACTTTTAATGAGGCCATTAAACAGGCAGACTTAGCTTTGTATCAAGCTAAAGATGCTGGTCGAAACCGTAGTTTCTGGGCATAACTTAAGACCTAGATACAAGAAAGCCCGTCATCGGCTTTAAAAACCGAAGGCGGGCCTGAGTATGCAGCCACTTCTCCTTGCGAACAAGACCAAGCCACTGCCTACCCATCTAGGCTAGCCTATCCCTAATGCTAAAGTCAATTCCTAAGCGGTTTGCGCTTTCGCTCTGCTTCCGTGCTATGCTTGCGATTTTGCAATAGACATAAAATTATCATGCGTATTGAGCGTCGATCTCTCGTTTCACCCACTATTTCCTTTCCTGCCCACATGCCAGCCAGTTTACAGCGAGTCTTTGCAGCTCGTCAGGTTACCAGTAGTGATCAGCTAGATTACCGTCTGCCTTGTTTGTTAAGGCCAGATGCATTTTTTGACTTATCGAAAGCAGCAAAGATTTTAGCGGATGCCATTGAGGCCGGTGAAAAGATTCTCATTGTGGGAGATTTTGATGCAGACGGCGCGACCAGCACTAGTCTTGGCATATTGGCATTACAAGCGATGGGGGCAGTTGAACCGGATTACTTGGTGCCTAATCGCTTTGAATTTGGTTATGGTCTAACGCCAGAAATTGTAGAAGTGGCAAAAGACAAAAAGCCACAGGTACTAGTAACTGTAGATAATGGTATTGCCAGTATCGATGGAGTCGCGGCTGCTAAAGCCTTAGGTATGAAGGTGGTAGTAACTGATCACCATTTACCTGGTGATCAGTTACCTTTAGCGGATGCTATTGTGAACCCTAATCACCCCAACTGTCAGTTTCAAAGTAAGAACCTCGCCGGTGTTGGAGTGATTTTTTATGTCATGTCAGCTCTTAGGATGGAGCTTAAGCAGCGTCATTGGTTCGAGCAGCAGCACATTCCTGAACCAAAAATGGCGGATTATTTGGATTTGGTCGCACTAGGAACGGTCGCAGATGTTGTCGCGTTAGATAACAATAATCGTATTCTAGTGCAGCAAGGCATTAAGCGAATTCAAGCGGGTAAAGCTCGCCCAGGCATCTTGGCGTTACTGGAAGTTGGAAACCGTGATGCAACTAAACTAAAGGCATCTGACCTTGGCTTTGTAGTAGGGCCTAGGCTGAATGCGGCTGGACGCTTAGATGATATGTCTGTGGGCATTGAATGTCTGTTGGCGGAGCATGCGTATCAGGCGAAGCAGTTTGCTCATCAACTTGATCAGTTTAATCGTGAACGCAAGGCTATAGAGTCTGATATGAAAGTGCAGGCTGAGGACATTCTCGCTAACCTGCTGAATGAAGAAGAGGATATGCCTAATGGCTTGTGTTTTTATGATGAAAGCTGGCATCAAGGTGTGATCGGTATCCTGGCATCAAGAATGAAAGAAAAGTGCTATCGTCCAGTGATTGCTTTTGCCGAGGCTGATGGTGGAATGTTAAAAGGCTCGGCGCGCTCTATACCTGGTGTGCATATTCGAGACGCACTGGATTTGTTGGCCAAACGTTACCCTCAATTGTTGAGTAAGTTTGGCGGCCATGCCATGGCGGCAGGGATGAGTATTCGGGCTGAGCATTATGACGCATTTCGTTTGGCCTTTGACCTCATAATTAGTGAATGGGTGACCCCTGATCAACTACAAGCTTGTATTTATACCGATGGCCCTTTAGCACCAGAAGACTTTAGTTTGAGTTTTGCTGAGCAGGTGCGCATGGCTGGGCCATGGGGGCAGGCTTTTCCAGAACCAAGTTTTGATGGCGTTTTTGAGGTATTACAACAACGAATTGTAGGTGAAAAACATTTAAAACTCTTGTTAAGAGAACCCGAAAGTGGGCTTTTATTAGATGCTATCCACTTTTTTGTGGATCTCGATTTATGGCCCAATCAACAATCTGAACAAGCGCGCCTAGTTTATAAACTGGATGTGAATGAGTTTCGAGGTCAGCGTAATTTACAGCTCCTTGTTGATTATTTAGAGGCGCTTTAGTTGCCCACTTGGTCGAGTTTTTTATTGCCAGAGACGGTGCCTAACTAGGGGAGTCTTAGGGTATAATGCAGGTCTTCAAAACTTCGCTATTTTATTGGAGCTCTTTCATGACTGCATTGGTTCTTGACGGCAAATTATGCGCCAAAGAAACAGAAACTCGCCTACAGGCACAAGTGGCTGAACTTAAAGGACGTACGGGCGGCAGAACGCCTATTTTGGCAACCATTCTAGTAGGTGCTGACCCTGCATCTGCGACCTATGTAAAAATGAAAGGTAATGCTTGTCGCCGTGTTGGTATGGATTCAAAAGCCATTGAGCTGCCAGAAAGCACCACTACTGATGAGTTGCTAAGCACGATTCAAGAGCTTAATGAAAACCCAGACGTACATGGTATCTTGCTTCAACATCCAGTACCTGCCCAAATCGATGAGCGCCTATGCTTTGACGCGATTGCAGCTCATAAAGATGTGGACGGGGTAACGTGTTTAGGGTTTGGCCGTATGGCCATGCAAGAGCCTGCTTATGGCGCGGCAACGCCAGCTGGTATCATGCGCCTTTTAGAAGCGAATAACGTAGCACTAGAAGGTAAACATGTTGTGGTAGTCGGTCGTAGCCCAATTCTAGGTAAACCGATGGCCATGATGATGCTTAATGCTAATGCCACTGTGACTATTTGCCACTCTCGCACGCAAAATCTTGCGGAGTTCGTTAAACAAGCTGATGTAATTGTTGGCGCGGTTGGCAAGCCAGAATTCATTAAAGCAGAATGGATTAAAGACGGTGCAGTTGTTGTGGATGCAGGTTATCACCCAGGTGGGGTTGGTGATATTGAACTTGCTCCATTGACCGAGCGTGTTGCGGCTTATACGCCTGTTCCCGGCGGTGTTGGCCCAATGACAATCAATACGCTTATTTTGCAGACACTGGAGTCAGGCCTAAAACAACTTGGCTAAGAATGTGTTAGATTAGAGTTAATCATAAGCCGTGCCGTTTGGTACGGCTTATTTTTTCGAAAGAATTTATTTGAAGGTGGTATATGTCCACAGAAATACTAAAAGATGCGCTGGATTTTGACCTAATTGCAGACGTTTTTGTTGTTGAATCTATTGCGGCTTCTCCTGCTGAGTTACATGGCCAATTATGTGGTTACCTTGCATCCGGTGTTGCTTTGCCAATGGAAGATTGGCTGGCTATGGTGGTTGAATTTTGTGACATTGAAAGCTGGAAAGAAGACGCTAGCCGTCAAGTTATTGTTGAGCTTTATACAGCTACGCAAACGCTTTTCCAGAATGGTGAATATGCCCTGGAACCTTGTATTAGCGACGATGATGCTGAACTTGCAGAGCGTGGCGTAACCCTATCTCAATGGGCGCACGGTTTTCTCGCTGGTTATGGATTATCTGGTCAGAAGAAAGACTTGTCTGATGAAACTAAACAAATTCTTAGAGATTTTGCCAACATTTCAGCAATGCAAGCCGAAATGCGTAGTCTTGAAGATAACAACGACAACGAAGCCGATCTTACTGAGCTGGTGGAGTACGTGCGTTTATCTGCCATGATGATGTATTCTGAGCATCATGAGGTAAAACCCGATGCAGACTTTAGCCAGCAAAACGCTCTGCATTAATAGGGTTGTGATAGCGGTATCTATTTAAATAAGGCGACTTATGAAAATTGACAAGCAAATCTATGTGGCTCGCCGCCAGCGTTTAATGCAGTCTTTTGGTGACAATACGCTAGTTGTGATTCGTACAGGAGAGTTGAGTACTCGCAATAACGACTGCGATTACGAATTTCGCCCAAACAGCAGCTTTTACTATTTAACGGGTTATCCTGAACCTAGCGCTTACGCTTTTATATATGGTGCGGGCGAGATGACCTTAGTGAATCTTCCTAAAGACCCTGAGAAGGAACAATGGGATGGCTTTCGCTATGGGCAGCAAGGCGCGCTAGATGAGTTTGCCGCGAATCGTGCTGAGCCATTAGATAAGCTTGTTGATGTGGCTCTAGAACAGCTAGATGGTGTTGAGCAAGTTGCTTATCTGTTCGAAGATAATCTACTACGAGATCAGTTAGCCCGTTGGCGTAGTGAGGTTTCGCGTAAAACTCGTCTAGGTGCACAGCCGCCAGAGTCTTATGTGGATTTGTCTACCCCGGTAGCGGAAATGCGACTACGCAAAGACTCCCATGAAATCGCACTGATGGAACAAGCTGCGCAGATTAGTGTGGATGCTCATAAACGAGCGATGCAAACGGTTAAGCCTGGCATGGCTGAGTATCAGTTAGAGGCCGAGCTAAATTATACTTTTATGAAGTCAGGGGCACGTACACCAGCTTACAGTAATATTGTGGCATCTGGGGCAAACGCTTGCATTCTTCACTACATAAAAAATGACGACACGATTCAGGATGGTGATTTAGTTCTAATCGATGCCGGAGCGGAATTAGGCTGTTATGCGGCAGATATTACTCGCACTTTTCCTGCGAATGGACGTTTCAGTCAACCTCAAGCCGCACTGTATCAAGTTGTGCTTGATGCATACCATGCAGGGTTAACCAAGCTTGTAGTCGGAGCCGCCTATGAAGACTTTCATAATGCTGCAGTAAGGGTCATCACCGCAGGGTTGATTGAACACGGTTTATTACAAGGTGAACTTGAAGACTTGATTGAACGCAAAGCTTATCGTGATTTTTACATGCATAATACAGGTCATTGGCTGGGGTTAGATGTTCATGATTGCGGTGCTTATAAGTTGGCTGGGCAGTCTCGTCCGCTAGAAGCTGGCATGGTACTAACGATCGAGCCTGGGTTGTACGTAGCGGCTGATAATGAAAAGGTCGATGCCAAATGGCGGGGTATTGGTATTCGTATAGAAGACGATGTCCTGATTCAAGAGCAAGGCCCCTATGTGTTAACTCACGGCTTGGCGAAAGAAATTGCCGACATTGAAGCTTTAATGGCCCAATGACAACTCAAAGGTTATCAAAGTAAAGAGGAGTAGATATGGCTAAATCCTACGACGTAATTATAGTCGGGGCTGGAATGGTCGGTTCTTTATCAGCTATCTTGCTGGCTCAGTCATCGCTACGTGTGGCCTTGATTGATAAACATAATGGCCAATATTTGCTGTCTACCCCGCCTGCTTATGATGCCAGAGTAAGTGCTATTTCTAGTCAGTCTAAGGCCTTGCTGAAAAAAGCAAACGTTTGGCAAAAATTGTCGGCTGAACGTATTGAAAGCTACCAAAATATTGTGGTTTGGGATGGTCTTGGGACTGGGCATATTGATTTTAGCGCGGGAACGGGAAGTTTATCCGAGCTGGGCGACCTAGTAGAAAATGCAGTATTGAGTCATCAACTGATGGTGCAAATACAAGCTCACCAAAACATTGATCTCTATTTGCAAAACGGCCTTGCAGATTATGAATTAGATGAAGCAGGCGTTCGCCTTGAATTAGACTCAGGCGAACGTATTAGTGGGCAAACACTGGTTGGTGCGGATGGGGCTATGTCTCAGCTACGCCAAGACAACCATTTTAAAACCGTTGAGTGGGATTATGGGCACACTGCCATAGCTGCCACCATAGAGATTGACCAATCTCATCAAAAAACCGCTTGGCAAAGCTTTGGTGAAGAGGGCGTACTGGCTTTTTTACCCCTTCCTGAAGTGGATGGTAGACACTTTGTATCGATTGTTTGGTGTGTTCATCCAGACGAAGCAAAAGGCTTAGCGGACCTAGATGATGAGGCCTTTTGTCGTCGTCTCCATTATGCCATCAACAGACGTTTTGGGGTTGTGGGGATTACACGTCAAAGGCAAACCATTCCTTTACGACAACGACACGCTAAAGAATATGTCAAAGCTGGCATTGCCTTGGTTGGTGATGCAGCCCACACGATTCACCCTTTAGCGGGGCAAGGGGCAAATTTAGGTTTTGCGGACGTTAAGGCTCTCGTTGAGGTGTTATCGAAAGCACATAAGCGTGGTGAAAAGCTTGGCCACTTATCTGTATTACGCCGTTACCAAAGAGCTCGTATGTTAGATAACGTAGCAATGGCGGCGGGAATGGAAAGCTTCAAACGCCTGTTTTCTACACAGCAACCACTGGTGGTGCAAGCACGAAATATAGGAATGCGGTTAGTTCATAAGCAGAATGCTCTAAAACGTCGCATTATCGCTAAAGCGGCGGGAATTAATCCTATCTCATAGATACCAATAGAATTTCATTTAATATATATTAAATGAAATTCATATTATCTCTTAATAGAGAAGGTTCTGTAAGTAAAGAAGAATCGCTCTAAGATAAAAGCATAAAGACAATTTAAGGCGGTAACGAATGCAAGTTCAAGATTTGCTTAAGCACAGTGAAAAGCTACCCAATGTCCCGGATGTCGTTCGAGAATTGATTCAGCTGCTAAGTAATCCTGATGCTGATTATGGTGTGATAGCAGGAAAAGTTGCCCGCGACCAAACGATTTCTCTGAAGGTGTTACGAGTCGTTAATTCAGCTTACTTTGGATTATCCAGAAAAGTATCTTCATTGGATGAAGCAACCGTACTACTTGGTATGGATAAACTAAAAACCTTGGTAATCGCAACCGGCTTTGCTAGCTCTGTTAGCGAAGTAGAAGGTATTAAACTTAAAGATTTTTGGTCTGACTCTTTTCGTGTCGCAGAACTAGCAAAATGGCTGGCAGAGCGCACCGATTTGGTAAATCCAGACGAAGCCTTTACGGCAGGGATTGTCCATAATATTGGCCGTTTGTTGATTCATCTTGCAGAGCCTGAAATGGCAATGAAAGTTCAAGATATGGTGGCAAGTACAGGGGTTAGCCGCATAAAAGCTGAAACGGATGTGTTCGGTTTTACTTCCCAAACGGCTGGCAAAACCTTGATGGACTTCTGGAAATTGCCTAGCGTATTAACCGATGCAGTGGGGCAACATAAGCGTCCTTTTGCAGACGGTGATCCATTAGCGTTAGCCTGTGTGCTCAATCTTGCGAGCTACCTAAATGCTTGTATACGTACCGAACGTGATTCCGACCTGGTTCGCGAAGCCTTCCCAATGGCGGTAGCCAAAGGTGCAGGTTTGTCTGAAGATATCTTGTTAGAGTTGGATGAAGCCATGGGGCTTGGTCAGGACCTAGACCAGTTACTTATTTAATTTTTATTTATACAAAATACTGGGCAGGGATGCCCCATTTCAAAGAAGCCCTTATAGTAAGAATTATTATCCTTTGTGATCCTGTTTTCTCTAAGTTTAATCAGTTGGCTTCTTAGAGGCTAATCATGCATCAGAAACCTTGCTGGCAGTTCAACCTTTCCTCCGACCTATTCATTTGGGGGGCTCGCTAGTGCGAAAACCTAAGTCATCAAGTCGGGTGGCAGCGTCCCCTATTCATTTTTTATCATCATCTGCTGTGGTGATTGCCGCATTGCTCATGCTGCCGATTCTTGTCGTTTTAGCTAATGTTCTGACGGGGGATGGTAAGGTGTGGCAGCACCTTTATGATACCGTTTTAGCGGACTATGTTAGTAATTCAATTCTCCTGATGTTAGGTGTTGGCTTTGGCGTATTGTTGATTGGTGTACCTTGCGCTTGGCTAACGAGTATGTGTGAATTCCCAGGACGACGCTTATTATCTTGGGCTCTGTTATTGCCCATGGCGGTGCCAGCCTACATTATTGCCTATACCTATACCGGCCTGTTGGACTTTGCGGGCCCAGTTCAAACGTTTATCCGCAACCTTACTGGACTTGGCTACGGTGAATACTGGTTTTTTGAAATCCGCTCCCTAGGTGGGGCGATCACCATGTTGATACTGGTGCTATACCCCTATGTATATTTAATGAGTCGGGCTGCCTTTTTAGAACAGTCAGCAAACACTCTGGAGGTGGCTAAAACACTTGGCTGCTCTGGGGCAAAGGCATTTTTCAAATTGGGCCTTCCCTTGGCCCGTCCGGCTATTATTACTGGGCTAACATTAGCCCTGATGGAAACCTTGGCGGATTACGGGACGGTGCAGTATTTTAGTGTCAGCACTTTTACCACGGGTATTCTGAGAACCTACTATGGTTTTGGTGATGTGGCGGCAGCGTCTCAATTGGCGGGTGTTTTACTGCTGTTCGTGACGTTTTTAATTGTGCTTGAGCGGTATTCTCGCCGTCGAATTCGCTATCATGCATCCGGCTTAAAGAAAGCCAGCCATAAACGCATTGCCCTACTGGGGTGGCGTGGTGCTGTTGCATTGTTAGTGTGTTTTGTTCCTATTTTGTTCGGTTTCGTATTGCCTGCTGGTGTGCTTTCTTACTGGGCTATTTTTAAAGCACAAACATTGGACGCAAGTTTTGTGACGCTGGCTTGGAACTCTTTTTATCTAGCCGCTTTAGCTGCGTTGATTCTGGTGTCTCTCGCCCTCATTTTGAGTTATGCCGTGCGACTTAATGCTAGCCGTGTAGTTGCAACTGCTGTGTCTTTTGCTGGCGTTGGGTATGCTTTACCAGGAACCATCATTGCCATTGGAACTATCGTACCTTTAGCTTGGCTGGATCACCGTATCATAGACCTTATAAAACACTATACCGAAAGCCAAGTAGGGCTAATTCTGTCTGGCACCTTAGTGGCTTTATTGTTTGCTTACACGGTACGTTTTATGGCGGTATCCTTGGGGGCCGTTCAGAACGGTCTAGGCAAAATAAAACCCAGCATGGACATGGCGGCTAGGTCATTAGGCTATAGTCCATTTAAGGTCTTATTGAAGGTACACGTGCCTTTATTAAAAGGCTCTGTGCTAACGGCAATACTGATTGTATTTGTTGACGTGCTCAAAGAGCTACCAGCTACCTTGGTTTTAAGGCCGTTCAACTTTAATACACTGGCAGTGCGTGCATTTGAATTGGCCTCAGATGAGCGTCTTATTGATGCAGCCCCTGCTTCGCTCATGATTGTATTAGTCGGCTTACTTCCTGTGATTTTATTAAGTCGTTCCATCGCTGCGGATATTGGCAACACCAAATAGGAATGAGTATGCAATTAAAGGCTCCTTTAAAAGAATTAGTGTTAACAGATTTGGTGGTCAACTACGGTGCAGTAAGTGCCGTGAAAAAAGTGTCCTTTCAATTAGAAGAAGGGCAAATTGGTTGTCTGTTAGGGTCGAGTGGGTGTGGCAAGTCTACTTTGTTAAGAGCCATAGCGGGCTTTGAACCATTAGTGAGTGGGCAAATTGTTTTGGACGGCGAATGCTTGTCTAAGCCAGGTTTTATCATGAGCCCGGAGCATAGGGGCATTGGTATGGTGTTCCAAGACATTGCTCTTTTCCCACACCTAACAATCGCAGAGAACGTTGCATTTGGGTTAACCAGTTGGACGCAGTCAGAAAGCCAAGCTCGGGTTGAAGAGTTGCTACAGCTGGTTGGCTTAGCGGGGTTTGAAGATCGTTACCCTCATTCCCTATCAGGTGGCCAACAGCAGCGTATCGCCTTAGCGAGAGCCATTGCTCCACGCCCAAAATTATTGTTAATGGATGAACCATTTTCAGGGTTAGATGCAAAATTGCGAGAAGAATTAGTGCCAGATGTTAGAGCTATCTTACAACATGAAAAAATGGCGGCTATCTTAGTGACACATGATCAAATGGAAGCCTTTTCGATGGCTGATCAAGTGTCTGTTATGAGTGAGGGCGAGATTCATCAAACAGGTACGCCTTATGCCATTTACCATCGACCAGAAACACGCTTTGTGGCGAGCTTTATCGGGCATGGTGACTTTTTGAAAGCGCAAGTGTGTGGTTCGAACTGTGTTCACTCTGACCTAGGGACCATTCGTGGCAAGCTGAATCATAATTTTGCTAATAATACTGAGGTTGACTTACTGGTTCGCCCAGATGATATTTTGCACGATGATGATAGCCCCTCTCAAGGCTTAATTATGAGTAAATGGTTTCGTGGCTCTCACTTTTTATATCGGGTAAAGCTGGATTCAGGCAAGGTGGTATTCTGTTTTGCTTCTTCCCATCATAATCATGAAGTTGGTCAAAAAATTGGTCTCACGGTGCATCTTGATCACCTTGTAATGTTTGCCAGAGATGATGCTTAGAACCCTTTGGTAAGAATGACAAGCTCGCTAATCAGCGGGCTTTTTTTTGACCAGCATGGGATAGAGATAGCATTTGCCAGTGGAGCATTTATAATGGGCGTCTTTAATTTATTCTAGGTGAAACAATTGAGTGTAATACGACTAAAAGGGCAAGCGGATCGCCGTTTACGAGCTGGCCATCAGTGGATATACAGCAACGAGGTTAACACCTCAGCAACCCCATTAAAACAGTTTGCTCCTGGTGACCAGGTGGTCGTAGAAACCGCTCAAGGTAAAGCGCTTGGTGTGGCGACCATAAACCCAAATACCCTAATTTGTGGGCGCTTGATCAGTCGTAATATAGACACAGTGCTCAACAAGTCTACCATTGCTCACCGTCTTAAGATTGCTCTGTCATTAAGAGAGATGACGTATCCCGCGCCTTATTACCGTCTAGTTTTTGGTGACTCAGATGGCTTGTCAGGCCTAGTTGTTGATCGTTTTGCTGATATTCTAGTCGTACAAATATCAACTGCAGGTATGGAACGGGTAAAAAGCGAGATCATAGAAGCCTTACAAGAGGTTGTAAAACCATCAGCTATTTTAATGAAAAACGATGGCAAAATGCGTCAAATAGAAGGGCTAGATTCCTATGTGGAAGAAGCTTATGGGCAAGTGCCTGAAGTGGTGTTTCTACAAGAAAACGATGTGTTATTCCAAGCCCCTGTTTGGGATGGACAAAAAACGGGGTGGTTTTATGACCACCGAGAAAATCGTAAGACCATGCAGCAGTTTTGCAGTGGTAAACGAGTATTAGATGTTTTTTCTTATGTGGGTGGTTGGGGTGTGCAAGCCGCTTCAGCAGGCGCAACAGACGTAACCTTTGTGGATGCTTCAGAATCAGCGTTAGATCATGTTTCACAAAACCTTAACCTAAATCAGTACGAAGGCGATGCTAACTTGATGCATGGAGACGCATTTGATGCCATGCAATCTTTGATTGAGGAAAAGCAGCGTTTTGATGTGGTGATTATGGATCCGCCTGCTTTCATCGCACGTCGCAAAGACATTAAAGCAGGTGAGGGGGCTTATCACAGGGCTAACCAGTTGGCCATGCGTCTTGTGGCTAAAGGGGGAATCTTAGTAACTGGGTCATGTTCTATGCACCTAGCGACAGACCGTTTGCATGATATTGTGCGCAGTAATAGCCGCCAGCTAGAACGCTTTTCTCAGCTGATTTACCGTGGCACTCAAGCCCCTGATCACCCAGTACACCCAGCGATTGAAGAAACCGAATATTTAAAAGCCTTGTTCTATCGCATCCATAACAACATGGGGCTTTAAGTCCGTAGGGCTTCCTCTAGAATGAGGGAGCCCATTTTGGATTATTAGTATTAGTCTCGAAGAGAGATGTGTTGCCAGCCCCTTTGCTTGGCAATATCTTGCAAGGTTTCATCCGCGTCCACCGCAATAGGGTGATCAACTAATTCTAACAACGGCAAGTCATTGCGCGAATCACTGTAGAAAAAGCTACCTTGTAATGAGTGTCCTGTTTCTTTAAGCCAAGCGTTTAATCTCACCACCTTACCTTCCTGAAAACTTGGTACACCGACAATGTTACCTGTATAGCGGCCGTTGATTACCTCAGGTACTGGAGCGATAATATGATCCATGCCTAATGCTTCTGAAATTGGGCCGGTAATGAATTGATTGGTTGCCGTAATCATTAGAAGGTAGTGCCCCTGCTGTTTATGGTGCGCCAATAAAGCAGAGGCTTTTTGTTGCATCATGGGGGCGACTTTGGTGGTCATGAACTCTTGGTGCAAATCATTGAGCTGTGATTCATTAAACTGAGTAAGCGGCGACAAGCTAAATGCGAGATACTCGTGAATGTCTAGAGTGCCTGCTTGATATTGAAGGAAGAACTTATCGTTTGCTTCTTTATACACTTGCGTATCAACGATGCCTTTTTCAACTAAAAATTGTCCCCATGTGTAGTCGCTATCACCGTTTAATAGGGTTCCATCTAAATCAAATATTGCTAGGGTCACAGTTCATCCTCAGTTCTTTCAAAGTGGGCAAAGTATAACGTTGAATATGACAAATAACATCAGTGTTAATTGTGATGAAAGGGGAATTGTGGAACAATGACAACAACGAATTTTTGTATAAAGGTGATAGCTCGTGATTGATGCGGACGGATATAGACCGAATGTAGGCATCATACTGATGAACGAGCGTGGCCAACTACTATGGGCGCGACGCGTAGGACAAAATGCGTGGCAATTCCCCCAAGGTGGCATCAAGTCGGAAGAAACTCCAGAACAGGCACTTTATCGTGAACTGAAAGAGGAGATCGGCTTAGAGCCCCATCAGGTAAAAATTGTAGGGAAAACCAGAGGTTGGTTACGCTACCGTCTTCCAAAACGTATGCTGAGGCATAATAGTAAGCCCTTGTGTATCGGGCAAAAACAAAAGTGGTTTCTGCTTTCAATTTGCTGCAAAGATACCGATGTGTGTGTGGATGGAACTGATAACCCAGAATTTGATGGTTGGCGTTGGGTCAGTTATTGGTACCCACTTGGTCAAGTTGTGGCCTTTAAAAAGGATGTCTACCGACGAGCACTTAAGGAGTTAGTTTCTAACGCGCATCGTTGGATGGAAAAGTCATAACCTATTAGACACTAAAGAAACTGCTAAGCGATGGGAGAGCTATGCTAAGTTTGCTGAGACGAATTACGCAAGAGGTGACCGCTGCCGAGTCGTTACCCAGTGCATTGGATATCATTGTACGCAGAGTCCGTCGTGCTATGCGAGCAGAAGTGTGCTCTATATACCTCGTCGACCCAAACAGTAACGACTATATTCTAATGGCTACCCGTGGCCTTAATTCTGATGTGGCGGGTAGTGTTAGCCTAAAAGAGAATCAAGGTTTGGTTAGTCTTGTCGGCCGTCGTGCAGAACCTGTAAACCTAGATAATGCTCATGATCACCCTTCCTTTCATTACTTAACTGGTACTGGCGAAGAACGCTTCCAGTCTTTCTTAGGTGTACCGATTATCCACCACCGTCAAGTGCTAGGCGTGTTGGTAGTGCAACATGAAGACAGGCGCAAGTTTGACGAGGGTGAAGAGGCTTTTTTAATTACCTTATCAGCTCAATTAGCAGGGGTTATAGCCCATGCTGAAGCAACAGGCGCCATTACCACTTTACATGCAGCCGAAGAACCTAGTGAGTCTGACTTACGATATAAAGGGGTAGCCGGCAGTTCTGGGGTGGCAATTGGCCGTGCTCTGGTGATGTTTCCTGCCGCAGATCTCGATGTTATTCCTGATCGGCAAATTACGGATACTCAACAAGAGATCGAAGACTTTCATATCGCTTTAAATGCAACACGCAAAGATATTCGAGTTGCGAGTAGTCGTTTAAGTCAGCATTTATCTGATGATGAGAAAGCACTCTTTGATGTGTACCTAAAAATCCTAGACGACAACTCCATTGCAGGGGAAGTTGAGAAAAAAATAATTGAGGGTAATTGGGCGCCAGGTGCTTTAAGGCAAGTTATTCGGATGCACATTGCGTTTTTCGACCGTATGGAAGATCCCTACTTACGTGAGCGTGCCAGTGATATTCGTGATTTAGGGCGCCGTATTCTGTCGCATCTACAAGAGAAAGAGCCTAATATTGCTGAGCGTTTTGAACAACCAGCCATTATTATCGGGGAAGAACTTACTGCTTCGATGCTAGGGGAAATTCCCATAGAAAAAATTAAAGGCTTGGTATCTGTTACAGGGTCTGGGAACTCACACATTGCTATCTTGGCGCGAGCTATGGGGATTCCAACCGTAATGGGCGCGCTAGACTTACCATATGCACAGCTAGACAAAGCGAACATCATTGTGGATGGCTATTTGGGGAAAGTAATTACCCACCCTTCAGATGCCTTAATTGATAACTACCAACAAATTGTTGATGAAGAAAGGTTACTCGAAGAAGAGTATGAAACGCTAAAAGACTTGCCTTGCGAAACGCAGGATGGTCAGCGTTTGAACCTTTATGTTAACACGGGGCTGACCGCCGACATTGCGCGTTCTTTAGATCGAGGTGCTGAAGGGATCGGCTTATATCGGACTGAAGTGCTCTTTATGGTTCGGGATCGCTTCCCAACAGAAGCCGAACAAGTTCAAATTTACCGCAAACAGCTTGAAGGGTTTGCACCTGCCCCTGTTACGGCTCGAACCCTAGATATTGGTGGAGATAAAGCGCTACCTTATTTTCCAATTGAAGAAGAAAACCCCTTCTTAGGTTGGCGTGGCATAAGAGTGACATTAGATCACTTGGAAATTTTTGTGGCGCAAATTCGAGCCATGATTAAAGCGAGTGATGGGTTGCATAACCTGAAAATTATGCTGCCGATGGTTTCTAGTGTGGAAGAAGTGGAAGAAGCTTTGGTGCTTATTCGTCGCGCTGTCGATGAAGTGATTGAAGAAGGTTACGATGTTCGCATGCCAAGGGTTGGGGTGATGATCGAAATACCGGCCGCAGTTTATCAAGTAAAAGCTTACGCTGAGCTGGTGGACTTCTTGTCTGTAGGGAGTAATGACCTGACTCAGTATTTATTGGCGGTTGATCGAAATAACCCCCGTGTGGCTGATATTTACAGCTCTTTTCACCCTGCCGTTTTACAAGCTTTGCAAAGCATTGTTCATCAAGTAGACGGTATGAACGTTGGTTTGAGTGTTTGTGGTGAAATGGCGGGTGATCCTATGGGAGCCATTCTGCTCATGGCGATGGGCTACGACGTGCTTTCAATGAGCTCTACCAGTTTGCCGAAAGTGAAGGCGGTTATTCGTAATATCTCAACG
The DNA here is from genome assembly GCF_054780655.1 of Marinomonas epiphytica. Classification (NCBI taxonomy): domain Bacteria; kingdom Pseudomonadati; phylum Pseudomonadota; class Gammaproteobacteria; order Oceanospirillales; family Oceanospirillaceae; genus Marinomonas; species Marinomonas epiphytica. The sequence continues at coordinate 43,105 of NZ_BAAGVX010000036.1, read as the reverse complement.
GCTCAAGCCAAAGAAATGTTAGCAGAGGTTATGAAACTTCATCATTCGGATGCGGTCATAAACACCATGACCAAACTCATGCGGGAAGCGAATATCGAACGCCTTATTCGCCCCAGTAAATCTGCGACGCTTCATTAACCTATTTTGTTTCAAAAGGTTGTTTCTCTATTATGATTACTTACCCTTCTATTGACCCTGTTGCGGTTTCAATTGGGCCTCTTGCTGTTCATTGGTACGGTATTATGTATCTCATTGGCTTTGCTGGCGCCTATTATTTAGGCTGTTATCGGGCGCAACGTTCAAACGGCTTATGGACTAAGGAAATGATCAGTGATGTGATTTTCTATGGCGCGCTTGGAGTCATACTAGGAGGGCGCATTGGATATATCCTATTTTATCAATTCTCTTCTTTTGTGGCTGATCCATTGGTGATCATTCGAATTTGGGAGGGCGGTATGTCTTTCCACGGTGGCCTTTTAGGGGTTATTGCAGCTATGTTTGTGTTTGCTCGCCGTTACAATAAGCATTTAGTTGATGTCACCGACTACATGGCTCCTGTTGTACCCATTGGGCTTGGTGCTGGGCGTATAGGCAACTTTATTGGTGGAGAGCTTTGGGGAAAACAAACGGATGTATCATGGGCTATGGTATTTCCTCATGATCCATTGCAATTAGCTCGGCATCCGTCGCAGCTTTATCAGTTTGCTCTTGAAGGGCTCGCCTTGTTTGCTATTTTGTGGTTTTTTTCGCAAAAAGCTAAGCCTCGTTACTGTGTATCCGGCTTGTTCCTGCTCTGTTATGGGGTTTTCAGAATCCTAGTCGAGTTTGTGCGAGAACCAGATGCACAAATTGGCTATCTTGCGTTTGGCTGGCTTACACAGGGTCAGGTGTTGTCTCTACCTATGGTTATAGGCGGTTTTGCATTACTGGCTTATGGTTTTAAAAAGCAGGTCTTTCCAAAAAGCTAATTGGTTTTGGTTGATCAAAAATAAATTTTGGTCAACCAAACAATCAAAAAAACATTTCTCTTTTATCTGCTACGTCAAAGCAACAATGCGCTTCTTTCTAAGACAAAAATTAATTTGATTAAACCTTGTAGAGAGGCTTGTAGCTCACAACTAATCTGATTGGTTTGGAACTATCCTTGACACTGACAGTCTCTTTGTTTTTTCTCCATAAAAAAAGAAAGGTTTTAGAAATTCACTAGCACCACAACCTTTTTTATATATAACAAAAAATTCTTTTAAGCAGTTTTATTTTTTTATCTGTTTGAAATTGTTGGTTTTATTCTTTTTTTTGAAGCCCTCTCCAAGACTTTTTAGCAGTTTTTTCATTGTTTAATTCGTAGACAAGGTGCATTTCTTTGCATATAGTTCAAAAGCTAGATTTGTATTGTATTATTAAATTGCAAATTCGTCATAATCATATAATAAGGATAAAAACCATGAGATTTACGAAGCACTTAAAATCAATTCTAAAAGTTACCCTAGTTGGATCTGCTGTAGCGGCTTTGGCTTCACCGGTCAGTGCGCAGACGCTTCGCGGCGCGAGTATGTTCGATGAAAACCATACTTTCACTAAAACAATGGTGAAATTTGAGGAACTGGTAAACCAATATTACCAAGGGGATGTAGACTTTGATCTGCGTTTAAATGGTGAGTTTGGTGTAGAAAAAGATTATGTTTCCTTTTTGAACCAAGGTGTTGCCATTGATTACACAATATTGGCACCTTCAAACATGGCGCGATTCGCACCTTCTATTCCTTTAATGGACATGCCTTTCTTATTCCGCGATCTTGATCATTGGAATACGGTTCTTTCTTCTAATATTCTTGCTCCTCTTGAGAAAGAGCTATCAGAGAAAGCCGATATTGTGATCATAGGTTATGCGGGCGGTGGTACTCGTAACCTCATATCTAGCAAAAAAATTAGTAACTTTGACGAGTTGTCTGGTCATAAAATGCGTGTAATGGGGGCCCCAATTCAAGCCCAGGTATTTAATGCTGTTGGCGCTGCTCCTTCTGCTATTGCATATAATGAAGTTTATAACGCCATTCAGACCGGTGTTGTAAATGGGCTAGAAAACGAAGCGGCGAGTATTCAAAACCTGAAATTCTATGAGGTTGCTCCTCATGTTACGAAAACAGCTCACACCATTACCGTTCGTCCTATCGTGTTTGGTGGTAAAAGTTACCGTAAGCTGCCTAAAGATTTGCAAGCTGCCATTATGAAAGCGGGCAAGGAAGCAGGGGCTTTTGGTCGTGAGTTAGAATCTCGTGAAGACGCGATAAAACTGCAGCAAATGGCTGATGCGGGTCAGATTCAAGTTTCTGAATTTGCGAACCGCGAAAAAATGCTAGAGATGGTAAAACCTGTACAAGATAAGTTTGCTGCCAGCATTGGCGCAACAGACTTGTTATCAGCGATTCGAAATAAGTAGTTATAGCAAGGTCTACGGTGTTTAAGTCTATGACTTAAACACCGTAATGGCTTAGCCAGATGTTGTAAGGATGTAGCTATGATTAAACGCATTTTGGAATCACTTTGTACACTTCTTAGGATTGTTCTCGCTATCTTAGTTGGCGCACTCATTATCCCCGTTGCCATGCAAGTGATCGCTCGTTATACCGGTATTATCCCTGTGTATCTTTGGACAGAAGAGCTTGCCACTTTTATCTTTGTTTGGGTGGTAATGATAGGCTCTATGCTAGCGGTTTGGGATGGTAAGCATTTTGATGTTCAAGTTTTACCTGATAGCTCGAAGCCTTTTGTTCTATTCTTGCAAAGAGCGGTGGTGTATTTATCAGTAGGTCTGTTTGGGGCCTTATTTGCTTGGTATGGGATCGACTACGCTAAGTTTGGGCATATACAGCATTCCGTTATGATGAATGCAAATTTACTCATTACTCATATAACAGTACCTATTTCAGGGGCACTTTGGCTGTTATTTTCTCTCTTCCGTATGATGGAAGCATTTCAAGATTACTTATCAGCTAAAAAGGTGGCGCTATGATTCTCTCTACTGGGTTAGCCTGCGCATTGCTGGTGGGCGGTTTTATTTTATTAGTAGTACTTCGTGTTCCTGTTGCTTTCGCCCTTGGTCTAGCAACCATTCCTGTCGTGCTACTAGATGTTAGGCTAACGCCTTTCATCATCATTGATCGCATGTTTCAGTCATATAATTCTTTTATCTTGCTGGCTGTTCCCTTCTTTTTGCTCGCCGCAAATTTAATGAATTCTGGGAAAATCACAGAAAAGTTGATCGACCTTGCCAGAGTACTAACTGGTTGGATGCCTGGGGGACTTGGCCACGTCAATGTGGCTGTGTCTATGTTGTTTGCGGGTATTTCTGGATCTTCCACTGCGGATGCGGCAGGTTGCGGTAAAATCTTGATCCCAGCTATGATCAAAGAAGGCTATGACCGACGTTTTGCCATTGCAATAACGGCTTGTTCGTCGGTAATGGGGGTGATCATTCCTCCCAGTATCTTGATGATTGTATGGGGTGGGGTCATGCAAGTCTCGGTGGGGGCTTTGTTTCTAGCGGGTGCGATTCCAGGGTTGATGATAGGTTGCGCGTTAATGGCGACTGTATATGGCTTTGCGAAAGTTTATAACTATCCTATCGCTATGAAACCAACATTCTCTTCTGCTTTCAAGGCGTTTAAAGGGGCGGCATTAGCCATGCTCACTCCTGTTTTCGTCATCTTCGGGATAGTGGCGGGTATAGTAACACCAACAGAAAGTGCCATCATTGCAGCCGCATACTCGCTCTTTTTAGGAATGGTTGTTTATCGTACAGTCACGCCAAGAGAAGTAGGGAGCATCTTGTACGAAACAGGACGATTTGCCTCTATTTCTTTGTTTGCTATTGGGACTGCGTCTGTCTTTGGGTGGCTATTAGCCTACTATAACGTGCCTCGTTTGATCATTACCTTCTTAACAGACATGCAGTTAAGTGGTTTTGGTACGGCTTTGGTCATTGCTTCTCTATTCCTGTTTTTCGGTTTGTTTATTGATGCAATACCTACCATCATCATTCTGGGTACCGTGCTATTACCCGTAGCGATACAAGCAGATATTTCTCCTGTGGTATTCGCTATGATAGGTATTATTTCATTAGCATTTGGCTTGGTGACGCCGCCCTATGGGCTCTGTTTGCTGATATCTTCATCGATCGGTGGGATGAATGTTGTGAGCGTACTTAAACAAGTGGTCATTATACTTATCCCCATGTTATTCATATTGCTGCTGGTTATTCTCTTCCCAGAGATTTCCTTATGGTTACCTAGTAAAATTATGCCAAATTCATTTTCTCACTAACAAAAAAAGGTGTGTATTTCCATACACACCTTTTTCTACTCCTTTATGTTACCCTGCTATAGGCGGGTAACATTCTAATATTTCTACTGCTTCTTCACTGTTGATAGTGATTGACTCTATGCCTGCAGGGCAAAAGAAACGATCATATTCATTTAATATTAACTCTTGTTTACCTAACGTAATTCGGCAATTTCCTTTTGTGACAATGCCAATATAAAAGTCCTTTTCCGCCTTCTCAACAACGCCTAAAATCTTAGAGCGTTTTACTCTAAATTTATCAGTGACCTTGCTATCAATGAGTGTTTCTTGAATCGAGTTATTTGAGTAGGTATGAGTGACACGAGGAGGCTGAAAAAATTTGCTTTGGGCTTCATGTGTAGAGATTTCATTAAAATCGAAAACGTCCATACAAAACTCAAGATCGCGTTTCATAAAGCGAGCTTCTTCAGGCATGGTGTAGCCTGCTTTAGTAAATTCGAAGCGTACTGCCCAATCGGAAGGTTCCATAATTTCGATCATCATGATGCCTTCGCCAATCGCATGAGGCGAGCCTCCAGGTATAAATAGGCAGTCTCCTGGCTTTACAGGGACTTTATCAAAACAAGCTTCCATAGCTGCAATGTCTTGATCTTCAATCATTTTTTTAAAGTCAGCGCGGCTAGGTGGGTGCTGAAAACCAACATAAACATAAGGGTCCGTGTTTTCTCTAATGGCCAAAATGTAATAGCCTTCCGCCTTTCCATGGTTGCTGTTGAGATGCTGTTTAGCAAATTCTGCAGTCGGGTGAGCTTGAAAATGTAGGCGCACAGATGAATCTAGGAACTTGACCAGCAGCATAGGGTTTGTACTGTAGTATGCAGTGTGCTGCTCACCTAAAAAGTATTCTGGATCGGAATGAATAAGCTCATCAAAAGGAAGGCTCTGATCATCAATAGTCGCACTGGAGATTCCTTCGTGAATGTCTTCTCTGCCAGGGTTAACCGCACGCGTGGTTGAACCTATCCAATCTTCAGGGAAATGAGAGTCTTGGGGCGATGATTTGCTTTCTATTTGGTCGAGAATTTTTCCGCCCGTGTAGGTACGCCAAACTCGATTTGAGCCAAATTGAATGATTTTATTTTTATAGTTCATCGGTCCCATTCCTTATATTGTTAGTATGATAATACTATATCATTTGTGGGGTAAAATGACGTCATTTAATGCTTCATATCTGATTACAAAGATCTTGCTTGAGTTCTCGAACTATTACGATTAATGTGAAAAGATATTTTCACTGAAAGTCGTTTTTATTATGAAAGAACAATCTTTTTTATCCCGAGTTCGTAACATTCTTCCTGACCTGCACCCTGCAGAGAAAAAGCTAGGAGAGCTGGTTTGTGATTTTCCAGGCGAAATCGCGAGTTACTCAGCTTCAGAACTGGCTAATTTAGCAGAGGTATCTAATGCCACAGTAACACGGTTTGTACGTCGATTAGGCTATGCCACTTATGAAGAGGCCAGGCGTCATGCAAGGCTAGAAAAAGACAGTGGTTCGCGCTTATACCTTAATAGTGTTAATGGGACAGCCGCTCATTTGCCACAAGTCTATATGCAATCGGATATAAAAAATGTTGAGCGAACCATTGATAGTATAAGTGCCATACATATAGAGGAGCTTAGCAAAGCATTACTTGCTGCCCAAAAGGTCTCTTTAATCGGCTTTCGGGTTGGTGCGCCTTTAGCTCAATACCTTCAATGGCAGTTGCTGCAAGTGATCGAAAACATTGTCATGCTACCGAGCAGTGGGCAAACAATGGGAGAGAACCTGGCAGCCTTAAATAAAAACGATGTGGTGGTTCTATTTGGCCTGCGTCGGCGTGTGAGCCAGTTTGATAGTCTTGTTAAAGTCATTGCAAATAGCCCTGCGAAGTTGCTTATTATCTCAGATGAAAGTATGCCAATTGAGTTAGCAGCTGATTGGCATTTTCGTTGCTCAACACACTCATCTGGTCCGCTATTTAGTCATGTTGGTGTAATGGCATTGTTAAATTTAATCACTAACAGAACCATAGACGAAGCCGGAGAAACGGGAAGAAAACGACTTCAGTCTATAGAAAATTTAAATGAATTTTTGGGTGAGCTTTAGTTTTTACTATCGTGATGCTCGTTTTTAATGCCCTCTTTGTGAACATTTCATAGTTTTACTGCCTTCAAATAAAGCAAAAATTAATTTTCTTCGTGAAAATTAATTTTTGTTAGTTTTAGTTGTTGCACCTTCGTGAAAATCTGTTTTAATCAAAAAAATCGCTTCTGATTAAAAAAACATCATGTTTACAACTAAGAGGGTGAAAAAATGAAACCAAGTATTTTTGTAATCGCAACCAGTGCACTTGTTTCGCAAATGACACTGGCTTCTGACCTGTCCTTTAGAGTATTAGGCCAGCCTGTTAGCTCTGGGCTAATTCAACAGCAAAAGGAGCAGCCTTTTTTTGAAGGGTTAGCTGAGCAACTAGATATGGGCGTGTCCTTTGAATATCTGCCCGTCGATGTGGCCGGCATTCCAGATAACGACGGTGTTCGAGTTGTCCGGACAGGCTTGTTTGATATGGTATCGTTTCGTGGCCCGCAAGTGAGTCGCGATGAACCCACCATGTTGGGGCTAGACCTTGTGGGGCTTAATCCTACTTATGAAGCAGGTAAAAGTCATACGGCTGCTTTTTTACCAAGCGTTGATAATGCGGTGCAAAAGCGCTTTAACTCAAAAGTTCTAGGAGTATGGCCGGCAGGCCCTCAAGTCGTATTCTGTAAACCTGAAATTACAGGTTTAGCGGATCTGAAAGGGCTAAAAGTTCGAGTGGGTGATCAATCTGCTGCGGCCTTTGTTGCTCAATTTGGAGCGACAGGTGTTCCTATGCCGTTTGGAGAGGTGCAACAGTCTTTGGCGCGTGGTGTGGTAGATTGCGCGATCACAGGTCCCTCTTCAGCAAACTCAGCGGGTTGGCCTGAGGTGACAACAACCGTCTTACCTGTGGCATTACAGCTGGCTATGAATGGCTATGCGATCAACCTTAACAGCTGGAATAAACTGTCCGAAGGTCAGCAAGTAAAATTACAAACAGCGATGAGCGAATTAGAAGCCAATATCTGGCAATACTCAGAAGAGCTTTATCAAGATGCTATGAACTGCAATACAGGACAAGGGGCGTGTGTACACGGTAAACCATATAACCTGACAGCAGCCAGTGTTTCCGATGCCGATATTAAAGCAGTTGAACAAGCCCTTGTAGAAAGTTCTCTGCCAGTTTGGACTCAACAATGTAACGCTGTGCATGCTAGTTGTGAAGCCGAGTGGATGTCTAGCGTTGGCAGCAAACTAGGACTGTAAGTTAGGGGACAATAATGAAGACCTATTCTCGCCTGAGTGCAGTGGTCTTTGGCCTTATGATGACGACATTATGTGTCGTCATCGCGGTTGAAACTGTACTTCGTAAGCTGTTTAATCATTCGCTTGCTGGAGTGGATGAGCTGTCTGGATACGCCATTGCGGTGGGGGCCCCCTTGTGTTTTACCGTGGCAGCAATAGAGCAAAGTCATATTCGTATTAACTTACTCTTTAGTCGTTTTCCGCGAAGTGCGAAGGTTGTTGCGAATGTTATTTCCGCTCTACTGTTAGCCGTTCTGGCAATTTATCTGACTGTTTTTACGTATCGTACTTTGGCTGAAACTCAGTTGTTTGGCTCCATTGCTCAAACACCTTGGATGACCCCTTTGGTGTGGCCTCAGTCTGTGTGGTTACTCAGTATGATGGTATTTGCCGTGGCGACTTGTTTGCTCTTTATAAGAGTAACTTACCTTCTTCTTACAAAAAATGTAGAGAGTTTGTTATCTGACTTTGGACCAGATGCGGTGGATGAGGAGTTGGCTTCAGAGCTATCTGATTTGGAGGCTCGACAATGAGTATGTTAGTCATTTTGTGTGGTTTTTTGGTCATGCTGGCATTGATGCTCATGTCTATTCCTGTCTCAGTAGCCATACTTGCTGTAGGTGGTGTAGGCGGGTATCTAGCCTATGGAATGCCATTAGTAGAAACTATGGGCGGCGTTGTTTGGGGAACATTAAATAACCCAGTTATGACAGCGATTCCTTTGTTTATGTTACTTGGCGAACTTTTATTGCGTGGTGGTATTGCGGACAAAATGTTCGATGCGCTGGCGATTTGGTTAGGGTGGTTGCCAGGTGGTTTATTGCATTCCAACATAGCGACTTGCGCTTTGTTTTCGGCGACTTCTGGCTCTTCTGTTGCTACAGCGGCCACCGTTGGCACCATTGCCTTGCCGACTCTGGCGGACAAACACTATCCCGTACAGCCATCACTGGGCACCTTAGCAGCGGGAGGTACACTAGGGATTTTGATCCCGCCATCAGTCAACTTACTAGTATATGGCTCACTTGCCAATGTATCTGTCGGCCAGCTGTTTCTAGCAGGCGTAATCCCAGGGCTATTGCTGACGGTGTGTTTTATGGCCTTTGTGGCATTACGCTATCCCAATGCAGGGCGCAACAGCCACGCATTAAGCCTTTCTTGGTCGGTACGACGTAGTTTACTCAAGTACCTAATTCCCCCCGGAGTGATTTTTGGCATTGTAATGGGGGCGATTTATACAGGGCTTGCCACTCCAACGGAGAGTGCTGCTCTTGGGGTCATGGCTGCATTTTTCTTTGTTTGGAAAAATGGCAGGTTGAACTGGTCTTTGCTGGAAAACTGTTTTATTCAGTCGGCCCGAACCAGTGGTATGGTTATTCTCGTGATTGTTTGTGCCTTACTACTTAATGTCACACTTTCTCTTACAGGAGGTACTCAAGCGATTACTCGATGGGTGGCAGAGTTAGGCTTAAGTGCGACCATGTTGCTGCTTTTATTAGTGCTGTTTTATGTTTTGCTAGGCATGTTTATGGACGCTATGTCTATGTTGGTGCTGACGGTTCCTATTGCGATCCCTATGATTACGGCATTAGGAATTGACCCAATTTGGTTTGGTGTTTTTATTGTTGTTATGTGTGAAATTGGACTCATTACACCACCCGTCGGTATGAACCTATTTGTCGTACAGGGGGTACGTAAAGGTGGAGATTTCGCGGATGTGGTAAAAGGTTCCATCCCTTTTGTCATCATTATGGTGCTCTTTGCTGGGCTACTAATTGTTTGGCCAGAGCTAGTGATATACCTACCTAATATTTCTTCAGGAGAGTGACATGGAATGTAGTAAAGAGACGTCTTCTCTTCAACGTAAAATTTTGGTGATAAACCCTAATAGCAATCAGGAAGTAACAAATAGGACGCAAAAAACAGCTAATAAAGTATTGACGTCGGGGTGCGAGGCTTTGGTGTTACACCCAGAGTCTAGCCCTCTTTCTATCGAAACCCTCGCCCATCGTAAAGTAGCGGAGCCTTTGGCTTTAGACCTTCTTTCACAGCATCAAGGTTACGACGGATATGTCATGGCGTGTTTTGATGACATAGCAATAAAGGCGGCGAGGCGTTTTTTAAAGGTGCCAGTTGTTGATACGGTAGAAGCCTCTATTGCGATTGCTAGGCTGTATGAGTCTAAGTTCACGATAGTAACAACAGTAGAAAGCATGGTGCCAGGCATTAAAGCCTTAGTCGAAACGCTGGGAGCAAGTGATCATTGCAGTGTTCGTGCCGCCGGTATTGGAGTAGCGAATGCGGCAGCGGGGGAGCCTGAAGCGCTTAAGCGTTTAGACGAAACCATCGTTAAAGCTCGCAATATCGATGGTGCTAAAGTCATCATACTGGGTTCTGGAGGCTTAACAGGACAAGCTGAAAGACTAACTCGAGTGCATGGCATTCCGATTATAGACTGTATTGAAGCAGGCATAAGGATGGCTGATATGGCTTCAAATCTACGGTTTTCTTAATGTAGTAGTACCTAATAGATATTTAAAGCACAGTAATAGCCCTATTTACTGTGCTTTAAGTTCTAGACATTTGTATGAAGAAACTCTATTTTTTAGATAGATAAACTCTATTTAAGCTGGTTTGTTATGGCGATCCGAACGCGTTTCTTGCTTTTTACCGCACTGATTATTTTGTTTACTGGGCTTTTTTCTTGGCTTTCTATGAAGGTTATGGCGGAAGGCATTGTCGTAAAATGGATGGAAATATATGCTGAAAAGCAGCTAAGGTACGATAAAGTGCGGACTTTGCTACCTTTGGTTCAGGAAGTTAAGTTGTCTAAAGAATTTGCTGAACTTGAGTCGATTAAGCAATGGGCGGAGCAACCAAATAACTCTTTTTTACAGAAAAAAGCCTTGCAAGATGCCGAAGCTTTTCGTCACCGATTCTCAGATAACTCCTACTTTATTGCCCTTCGCGAAAATGGTCATTATTTTTATAGTGACAGCGATGCAAGAGAGCAATCAACCGATTTATACCGTTATACGTTAGATCCTGAAAAACCAGAAGATGCATGGTTTTATAGCATTATGGATTTAAATATGGACCTTCACCTTAATGTCAATCCAGACCTCGAACTTGGTGTGGTAAAGCTATGGAGTGATGTGCTTATTCGCCGAGATAATGAGGTTTTAGGTGTTGTTGGTACAGGCCTAGATTTATCAACCTTTCTTAGTCGCATGGTGGAAAAACAAGATATTTATTCTGCGGTCGTATTTACCAACTATGAAGGTTCTATTCAGTTACACCAAAAAGAAGAACTGATTAATTTTTCTTCAGTTAGTAAGCAATTAGCAGACAAAAAAACCGTCTTTCAGATTGTAGACGATAGAAAGTCACGACAAGCGTTAGAACAAAGCTTTATCAGAGCAAAGTCGTCTGATAATAAAGTAGAAATGGTAATGGTGAACCAAGCGGGTGAACGTCAGTTAGCCAGTGTGATCTATTTACCTGAAATCGATTGGTTTCAGGTAAATTTCATCGAGATTGATCGTTTCTTACCTTGGACTGAGTTCTCAGGCCTTATTGTGGTGTTTTTAGTGAGCCTTATTTGCGCATTAATTATTTACTATTTGCTCGTTACTTTACTAATTAGTCGGCCTTTAGAATCGTTAGATCGCTCTATCAGTTCGCTTGAAAATAAACAGTATGAAGCCGCTAAAGTTCCTTTCCTTTCTGGATTAGAAATTAAACGATTAATCCAGCATTACAACACAATGTCTGACTCTTTTCTAAAGCACCAAGAAGAGCTTGAGAAACAAGTGACAGAACGAACCGCACAGCTAAAGCAATTAGCAAGTCACGACTCTCTAACGGGCCTTGTTAATCGTAGAGGCTTAGAAGAGCACATGAAACATTCAATGGCTCAATGGGAGGAAAACCAGCGAGCATTCGGTTTAATTAATGTGGATGTTGACGACTTCAAAAAAATTAATGATCAATACGGTCACTCTGTAGGAGATCAGTTGCTCGCAGGATTAGCACAACATTTAAAACAAATTATGGGTTCCGCTGGTGTTGTAGCACGCTGGGGTGGGGATGAGTTCCTTATTTTAGTGAGTGCGAATGATCCAGCAGAGCTAGAGGGTATTTGTCAGCGTTTTGTTCACTGCAAGCAGATATATCAGACCCTAATAAGTGGGCAAAGTATTCAAGTGAGTTATAGCCTAGGCAGTGCTTTAATTCAGCAAGGTGATACTCAAGAATCGCTTTATACCAAGGCTGATAAAGCCATGTATAAAGCTAAATTTGCCCACCATAATTCTTGAGAATAATGGGCTGTATGGCGATCTTTCTGGATCTAGGTTATTTGGGCTTGAGCGGCCAATAGTGTGTGGTGATATTCCTGCATTCTGCCATGGGCCGTGCCGTCCACCAGTAAGATGACGGTTAGCGTGGCAATAGTGGTAATCAGGCTAGCGCGCCAAAGGGAGGCGTTCATAAACATAATTCCCAGCATACACACGGCCATAATGATAGGGATGGCAGTAAACACAATGGTCTTGTATTCATTCAGAGTCTTTTCTGCTCGTATTACTTCAGTTTGAAGAAAAGCGCTTTGGTCTATATGAAATGCTTGGCTAAAGGCGGATATTCTAGAAATGTTTGCGTAGATCAAACCTGCACCAATGATCATTAATACACAGCCTGCTATTAGGGTTGGGGTTACGTAGGCCCTTGCGATCGAGGTTTTACCGAGATACCAGAAACTGGCGCTGGCGAATAAAAATACCATACCAAAGAAAACGAAAAAGCTAGACGAGAACACCTCCGCTCTCGCCCAATCTGTTGCGGTTTTAAGAAGATCCATTGGCTACCTCTATCATGCTATTGCTTAGAGCTTTGCATTGTAGAAGTTGGAGAGGAAAATACAGTGGCCAATACTCCCTTATTCTTGCCTATTTGTATTGACGGGCTTTGACTAGGTAATAAATTAACCTAACCAAGTATAGACGTTAAGGGAGTTTATTTGATTACTGGCAAGCCAACACGTTTTCGACCTTCATCATTTTTGATGGAAAAGTCTGTACCAGATAAGTCAGACGCTTCGTCAGATAATAAGTAAGCTAAAGTTTGAGCGACCCACTCCGCTGGAATGTGTTTTTCCCAATCTAATTTACTTACAGGGTTTATGCCGCTGTTTTTGATAGCTATCTGCATATCGGTTGCTACCGTACCTGGGCTTAAACCAATAGCTCGAATTCCTTGTTCATTGTACTCTTTATGGGCACAACGAGTTAGCATTAAAACTGCCGCTTTAGAAGAGCAATAATGGCTCCAACCTTCTAGTGGGCTTGTTGCCGCGCCAGAACTGATATTAATAATAGTGCCTCTATTCTGAGTTAGCATGACAGGAAGAGTTGCTCTAAGACCGTGATAAACCCCTTTATAGTTGATGTCTATTATTTTCGACCAATCATCCACATTACTATCTGCTAGTCGAGCAATAGGATCGATGAGCCCAGCGTTATTAATTAAGGCGTCTACGCTTCCGAAGTGCTTTAAAGCCATGTCTACAGCTCGTGATAATGTGTCATATTTTGCTACATCTCCAACAACGATTTCTGCCTTTCCCTGTTGTGTGTGAATGACTTTTTGTAGCTCTACCAGTTTTTCTTTGTTGCGTGCGACGAGAATGACATTAGCACCATACTGAGTAAGGTGTAATGCTGCCGCCATACCTATACCTTGGCTAGCGCCTGTAATGATGATGGTTTTATGCTTAATATGTTCGTTCATTTGAATCTCCTATTTTGAACGACGTGATAGTTTATAAGGTATAAAAAATATAAATATCAAGAAGTTAATGTGTTTAATGAGTTTTCCGTTAATTGTAAATTGATACTTCTACCCAATAAGAATGAGTATAAAAAGTTTTGTAGATTAGCTATGTTTAGGGGAATGCACTTGCACCTTTCGATGTGTTATCTGTAACAACATCTAACACATCTTATCTAAATGCCTGTGAATTAAGCAGAAACAGATAGTAGCTTGTCTATATCGGATTTCGCTTGTTTGGTAGCGTTATTAACAATAGATTCATCGCCAGTTGTAGATTCTATATTTACAAATTTGACCGAACTTATTCCTAAGAAAGTAAGAACAAACTCCAGATAAGGAGCTAGAAAGTTCGCAGAAGCAAAGTTACCACCATTTAAATATCCCGCTGCGCCATAGCTACAGATTACATAAGCCTCTGGTTTATTTATTAATCCTTTAAATTCACCTTGCTCATACGAAAAGGTCTCTCCCATTCTTACAATTTGATCAATCCAAGCTTTTAGGGCGCTCGGAACAGAAAAATTGTACATTGGTACTGTAATAAGTAGCACATTTGAAGTGTGGACCTCTCGTATAAGTTGATCTGATAGCGAAGTCGCGCGTTTGAGTTTTTCTGACATTTGTTCCTTAGGTGTGTAGAAACCTTCAATTGTGTCTTGGGAAATTTGCTCTATAGGAGCGGTTGTTAGATCTCTTGTTACCACACTTCTATTAGCGTCTAGTGACAACCACTTTTCTTGAAAGTAGTCTCCAAGTTGTCTTGAATGTGAGCCTTCATAACGCGCGCTGCTGTCAATTCGTAAAAGCTGAGTCATTGTCTAATTCCTCTTATCGTTATCGTAGGTAGTTGATATATATAGTTTTTTCTAAGTCGAAAGCTCCTATGGGCTATATTTTAGGTAGGAAGCCTTCGTTCTATTCACTTACTAAACTTGTTAATCTTTGCTTGTGATATTTTGCTGTACTTACAAAATTTATTATGCTTAGTTCGATTTCTGACATAAATGACTCAAAAAGAATAATACTGATGCGGAATTTACATTAATGAATATTGAAACCCTTCGGCTTTTTGTGAATGTTGCACACCGTTTAAGCTTTGCGGCCGTGGCCGAGGAGTATGGAGTAGACCCGTCTTCTGTTTCTCGATCTATTAGTAACCTTGAAGGCTATTTGGGCTTGAGGCTTTTTAGTAGAACAACTCGAAAGGTCACGCTAACAGAAGCGGGAGAGATCTATTTTAAACGTATGCAAAGCATTCTCGAAGAATATGATCAGGCAGAAGAACAGGCTAAATCGATTAGCCAAACGCCTTCTGGTACATTGAGATTTACCGCCTCAGTAGCTTTTGGTGAAAAGGTTATAGTGCCTCTGGTGCCTGTGTTCAATGCACGTTTTCCCGAAATTAAATTAGAACTACTCTTTACTGATGGTAATTTAGATTTGGTATCAAGTGGCATTGATCTGGCGATCAGGTTGGCGCCAAATTTGTCTGGAGATATGGTAGCAACCAAGCTTATGGACACTCAATATAGGGTTGTTGCGAGCCCGTCCTATGTTGAGTCGCATCCGACGTTATGTAAACCTCAAGATTTACAAGAACATTCATGTACCGTATTTGCTTTACCGGGCTACCGCGATGAATGGCGGTTCAGAAGTAAGAACCGTCAAGAGCAGGGGGGAATTGAAAGAATTCAAATACAACCAAGAAATACAGTTTCTTCAGCTATCAGTATTCTAACTTTAGCGATAAATCATACAGGTCCTGCTTTATTGGCAAATTGGCTGGTGGATGAGGCAATCAACAGTGGTCATCTAATTGATGTTTTTCCTGATTACGACATTAGCGCTACTAATTTTGAAACGTCAGCATGGCTTGTATATCCAAGTCGTACCTATCTTCCGCAAAAAGTAAGAGTGATGATCGACTTCTTAAAAGAGAATTTACAATATTAAAGAAGAAATAGTGACAGAATTTCAAACCTTGCAAAACAACTGCTCAACTTATTATTGAGACCACCATTTCACAAGGCAGAGTATATTCAGTCCACATGGCGCTGGAATAAGGCATGATTTAGACTTTTACACCGAAAATGGGTAAGCAATCGGGTCGTGGAATTGGTAGCCTTCTATTTCAAAGTCGTCCATGGTGACCCAGGTCTCCACGTCTTCTAGGGTTTTAATATCTGGATTGATATTGAGCTTAGGTAACGGATACGGTTCACGTTTCATTTGCACGTCGCGCATGAGCTCTAGCTGGTCTTCATAGATATGGGCATTGACTATCTTATGATAGGCTTGGCCTGCCTTATGACCTGTAATCTGAGCGACAATGGCAAGCAAAACGTACACTTGTACCATATTAAAATTAAGGCCTAGGGGAACATCACAACTGCGCTGGGTGCTGTTTAGGTAGAGGGTGTCACCTAATAAAGAGAAGTGGTGACTGTACATACAAGGTCGCAGGCAAGCCATGTGAAAGGCCCCTGGGTGGTAAAATGTCAGGATTTCACCGCGGTTATCCACGCCTTTTTTGAGATCGTCAACGATTTGTTTAAGCAGGTCAATTTGACCCCCATCAGGTTTCGGGAAGTTGCGTCCTATTGCCCCATAACAAAGGCCCATATCGTCTTCCCCTTTTCGGTAAGGGTTATTTAACCAGACGTCATTTTGGTTGGCGTTAGCATCCCAGGTTTTTGTGCCAAGGGCACGGAAATCTGCCGCATTGTCATAGCCCCGCAGGTAGCCAATAATTTCAGCAATAGCTGATTTGTAGTAGCTCTTACGAGTCGTGACAAGAGGGAACTCCCCTTTACCTACGTCGTAAGTCAGGTCAGCGTTGATCACCGTTAAGCAGCGTTTGCCGGTACGCTCATTGTTTACCCACACACCTTCATTGACGATGCGTTCACACAGCTCTAAATATTGTTTCATTGGACAGCTTGGCCTTCACTTTACTGGTTGCCCTAAGCAGCAAATGCAATCTGCTTTGCTATAGGTATAATGGGGTAAATTGTACCAGAACCTAAATACGATAAATAAGGTCATTTTATGTTATCCCTCATTGTTGCAATGTCTACCAACCGTACTATCGGTATCAATAATGCCTTGCCTTGGCACTTGCCGAATGATCTTAAGTACTTTAAGCAAGCGACCATGGGAAAGCCGATTGTCATGGGGCGAAAAACCTTCGAGTCCATTGGTAAACCCCTGCCAGGGCGCCGTAATATTGTGATTAGCCGAGACGCTAACTATGCTGCTGAGGGGGTTGATGTTGTGTCTTCTCTTGATGAAGCGATTGCTCTTGGGGAAGATATCTGCTTGATTAATGGCCAACAAGAGGTGATGGTCATAGGTGGCGCACAAATTTATGAATTGGCTCTAGAGCGTGCTGATCGTCTCTATATTACTCATGTGGATGCCGATGTCGACGGTGACGCGTTTTTCCCTGAGGTGGACTGGCCTTCTTACACCTTAATTGCCGAAGAAGCCTTTGCAGCTGAGGGGCATAATCCTTACGATTATCGCTTCAGCGTGTACCAAAGAACCAGTGCGAGTTGATTGATGAGCTGGCAACAAGTTGAAATTCGTTTGCCCCCTTGCAAGCAGGGCTTTCACCTTATTACTGATCATGTAGAAGCGGCATTGGCGAAAATGCCTTGTGTCTCAGTGGGATTGCTGCATTTACAAATCCTCCACACCTCAGCATCACTTACTATTAATGAAAACGCTGACCCTTCAGTGCGTCGTGATATGGAACGACATTTTGCGTATATGGTGCCAGAAGATCAGCCTTACTATGAGCATATTTATGAAGGCAGCGATGACATGCCGGCGCACATTAAAGCCAGTATGCTTGGCTCATCGCTCACTCTGCCAGTGCGCAATGGTCAGCTTTATTTAGGTACTTGGCAAGGAATTTACTTAGGAGAGCACAGATACCACGGTGGTGCTCGTCGGCTCGTGCTCACCTTGCAAGGTCAGGTTTAACAGTCCCATCGGGGCCGTATTATGCTTAGCGAATGGCTATTTGTTGTTGTTCGGCTAATCCTTGTTCAACAGCATGGTTAGCACTTTGTGCAAGCTCTTCTATGTCTTCGCCGTCTTCAGGAAAGGCGGCAATACCCACATGAATATCACTTACCGACACATGGCTCTTAGCCAATAGTGTGGTTTCCTCTTCCGTGGGAGCCAATATGCTTTCTAACAAGTGATGGGCGTCTTTTATGCTGGTGTTTGGTAATAATAAAAGCAGTTTGTCGGCTTCAACTCGGGCCAATATGTCCGCTTCACGAATTTTTTTATAAATATGTCGCGCTGCAGTTAAAATGGCGATGTTGCGGGTTTCTAACGGTAATTTTGCCAGTTTATTGTTCGTATCTAGAAAGATCTTGGCCATGGTTAAAGGGGTGTACTGACGGCGAGCTAGTCCTAATTGCTTTTTAAAATGGGTAATGGCAGCAGCGCGAGTGAGTAGTCCTGTTAATTCGTCAAAAGTAGCTTGATTGCGTAGGTGTTCTTCAAGGGCCTTTTGATGGCTAATGTCTACGACAAAACCAATGACCTTATTGATGCTTCCATCTAACGCGTGAGTATAAGTACGGCCACGCTCTTTCACCCACATATAGTCTTGGTTGTGTTTGCGAATACGGTATTCCACTTCGTATAAATCTTGTTGCAATGAAATATGTTCACTCACGACCTGAGTAAGACGTTCAACATCGTCTGGGTGCACGCGGGTATGCCATTCAGCGCTTGAGCGAGGCGTGCTTTCCTGTTCGCAACCTAATAGTAGGGCAATAGACTTTGAACAAGCGATAAAGTCTGTGCCTGTTTCCCATATCCATAATCCAGCAGAAGATTCGTGTAAGGCGAATTTAAGGAGGGTATTTTCGGCGGTTGCTAGGTCAAGGTGTTCTGAGTCGTACACACAGGCTAAGACGGTGTTTTGCAGTGCTTGAAAAGACAGCTGCATGCTAATGATTTTATCGCCAACACGCATATTGCATTCGCAGCGTTCAAGAGTTTTGTTCTGGATTTTCTCCTGTAGAGCGGCCCAGTTAAGCTGGTCAGTATCATGGCAAAGTGCATTCCAGTGATTTGCGGCTTGAGCATTGCGGTTTTTAAAGATAAGGTCGAAATTGGTGTTGATGTCTAAGATCTCACCACTGTTACTATCAATAATAAACGCAGGCGTAGGCATGCTTTTGAACGCTGCTTCGAAATGATTTTCCATGATTCCGCTCCTTCTCTTTCAATCCTATTCAGGGGTAATCCAACGGATTTGGAAATCCGCTTGCTCGTCTTCTGCCAGTAAATCTTTTAATACTGGCAAACATGCTTGGCAATCCTTTTCTAACGTCCAAGGTGGGTTGACCAAAATCATACCACTACCAGCCATACCACGCTCTTTTTCCGTGTCACGAATACACAGCTCTATCAGTAAGACGTTACGAATTTGTGTGCTCTTTACATCTTGTAGTAGTTGGTCTGCTTGTTTACGGCTTAATACAGGGTACCAAATGGCGTAAGTCCCTTGAGGGAAGCGTTTGTGACCTTCTTGTAACGCCTGTACTACAAATTGGTAATCCTTTTTTACCTCATAAGGTGGGTCCATGAGAGTAAAGGCGCGCTTTTGCGGTGGCGGTAACATGGCCTTTACTGCCGCAAAGCCATTGTCTTTTACGACATTGGCGCGGCGTTTGTTCGGAAAAAGTGCCGCTAATAGGGGGTAGTCGTTAGGATGTAACTCACAGAGGTGTAGCTTGTCTTTTTGGCGCACGTAGTAGTCGACAACCTTGGGACTACCAGGGTACAAGCTAAGTTCGCTGCCTGGGTTCATTTGGCGAACGATATCTAAGAATGCTTCTATAGGTTCTGGTAGATTGTCTTCATTTAATAGACGACCTATACCAGATTCAAACTCTTTGTTTTTTTGTGCTTGATCAGAAGCAAGCTCGTACTGCCCTATACCTGCATGGGTATCAAGATAGAAAAAAGGCGATTCTTTCTTAATAAAATGGCGGCAAACTTGGCTGACAATAAGATGCTTTAAAATGTCCGCATGGTTTCCAGCGTGGTATATGTGCCGATAACTGAGCATGTTTTATCCTGTATTTAAATGAAAAGGTCGCTACGATATGCAGCGACCTTGAAAAGCAAAAGAATGCGAGAAAGCTAGTCCAGTTGGTCTAGATCACGTACTGCACCCTTGTCTGCACTCGTTGCGAAGTGAGCATACACTTTCAATGCAGGGGTTACTTTGCGTGGTCTTTCTTTTGCTGGTTTCCAAGCTGCGTTGCCTTTTGTTTCCATTGCTTGGCGTCGTTGCGCTAGCTCTTCATCACTCAACAATACGTTAATTGAGCGGTTTGGGATATCAATGCGAATGATATCGCCATTTTCAACTAGACCAATGGCACCACCTGCCGCAGCCTCGGGAGACACGTGGCCAATGGATAGGCCAGAAGTACCACCTGAGAAGCGTCCATCTGTCAATAAGGCACAAGCTTTACCTAGGCCTTTAGACTTAATGTAAGAGGTAGGGTAAAGCATTTCTTGCATCCCTGGGCCACCTTTTGGTCCTTCGTAGCGTACGATAACAACTTCACCAGCCACGACTTTATCGTCCAAAATGTTCTTCACGGCTTCATCTTGGGATTCGGTGATATGTGCAGGCCCTTCGAATACAAGGCAAGACTCATCAACCCCCGCACTCTTCACGACACATCCATCTTCTGAAATATTACCAAACAGAACAGCCAATCCGCCTTCAAGAGAGAACGCATTCTCGATAGAGCGGAAACAACCTTCTTTACGGTCGCCATCAAGTGATGGCCAGCGAGTAGACTGACTAAAGGCGGTTTGGGTCGGAATACCCGCAGGGCCAGCCTTATAAAACTCTATAACCTCAGGTGTTGGCGAGCGCATAATGTCCCAAGTTTCCAAGGCTTCTTCCATTGTTTTGGAATGAATAGTATGAACTTGATTATGTAAGAGTCCTGCACGATCGAGCTCACCCAGTAAGCCAAAAATACCGCCAGCTCTGTGAACATCCTCAATGTGATATTTTGGTGAGTTCGGTGCCACTTTACACAACTGAGGTACTTTGCGAGACAAACGGTCGATGTCTGCCAAAGTAAAGTCGACTTCAGCTTCGCGAGCGATGCCTAATAGGTGCAGAATGGTGTTGGTTGATCCCCCCATCGCAATGTCCAGGGTCATGGCGTTCTCAAAAGCTTCAAAGGAAGCAATAGCGCGAGGCGCTAAGTGTAGCTCGTTGTTTTCGTAATAACGCTTAGTGATGTCAACAATGCGCTGCCCAGCTTCTAAGAATAAACGATGGCGATCAGAGTGTGTGGCAAGTGTTGTTCCGTTACCTGGTAAACTTAGGCCTAAAGCCTCTGTTAAGCAGTTCATGGAGTTAGCGGTAAACATACCAGAACAAGAGCCACAAGTTGGACAAGCAGAACGCTCGTATTCAGCGACTTTTTCATCGGAAGCAGTTGGGTCTGCTGCAATGACCATAGCGTCCACTAGGTCGAGCTTATGTTCAGAAAGCTTGGTTTTACCTGCTTCCATTGGGCCACCAGAGACAAAAATGACAGGAATGTTTAAGCGCATAGCCGCCAATAGCATTCCAGGGGTGATTTTGTCACAGTTGGAAATACAAACAAGTGCGTCGGCACAGTGTGCATTTACCATGTATTCAACAGAATCGGCAATTAAGTCTCGGGAAGGTAAGCTGTACAGCATGCCATCATGGCCCATGGCAATACCGTCGTCCACCGCTATGGTATTAAATTCTTTAGCGACACCGCCCGACTTTTCAATTTCACGGCATACTAGCTGCCCAAGGTCTTTTAGGTGAACGTGACCTGGAACAAATTGCGTGAAAGAGTTAGCGACAGCAATAATTGGTTTATGAAAGTCATCGTCTTTCATTCCGGTTGCACGCCATAAAGCACGGGCACCGGCCATATTACGGCCTGAAGTAGAGGTTTTCGAACGGTATTCTGGCATCTTTTTTCCCACTTTTTTTTGCTTTATATAGATGAGGCATGTTAACAAGTTTATGACTTATCCCCAATGACAAATTTACCTGTTTGGGGTGCTTTCACATTATTCTCTTGATTAAGTTGAGGTTTTGCGCATGAGCGGCGATGAAAATAGTGCTTACACGTCCATGGCTTTAGCTCGGCAACCCATAGTCGATCAGCATTTAGCGGTAATGGGTTATGAGCTTCTTTACAGAAAAAGTGCGCATTCTATCAGTGCGGACATTGTTAACGAAGTGGCAGCCACTTCTCAGGTAATGGCAACGGCTTTATTTGGCATCGGTGTGGGGAGCCTTGTTGGGGCGAATCTCGCTTTTATAAAGCTACCACGGGATTATCTATTAGCGCCTAGTGGCATCCCCTTTGAGAAAGACAAAGTGGTCATCGAAGTGTTGAATAACGCAGATTTTGATCCTATTTTGTTGGCCGCACTAAGGCGTTGGTCAGCTGCTGGTTACCATATCGCTCTGAGTGGCTTTGAGTTTGAACCAAAACTAGTGCCCTTTGTAGCACTAGCAGATTACATTAAGTTAGACATGCGTCAGTTAGGTGAAACGGGTTTGCATCAGCAGGTTCAGCAGCTGCAAGATTTCAATGTTAAATTAATAGCAGAAAAAGTTGAAACTTGGCAGGAGTACCAATTCTGTCAAGCATTAGATGTGCATTACTTTCAGGGGTACTTTTTCGAAAAACCTGAGGTAATGGCAAGTAAGGCATCAAAAGTGAATAACATGACTTTATTGCAGATCATGTCATCTCTTTTGCAGGCGGATTTAGATGTTGATGAACTTGAGCGAATTGTTAGCCAAGATGCGGGTTTAGTGCATAAATTATTACGTTTTCTGAACTCCCCAGTTACTGGACTTGTAGCCACCGTGGATTCCGTTCGCCTTGCCATCATGTTGATTGGTGCCGATCAACTTAAATCCATTACGAATATGTTGCTAATGTCGGAAATGGTAGGGGACCGTCAAATTTTACTTGAGCAAATCATGGTGAGAGCGAAGCATATGGCACTTTACGCTCAAGCGAAAGGTTATGGCAACCAGGACAAGTATTTCTTAGCGGGTATGTTATCTATGATGGATGCGTGTACTGGGATGAGCTTAGAAGAAGTGCTAAGTGAATTACCCCTGCCTAATGAGTTTATTAACGCCATTATTCAACGAGCAGGCCGTTTAGGTGAAACCTTGAGCCTGATTGAAGAGTATGGTCAAGGGGGGCAGCTTGAACAGGATGAAACAATGCAAACAAGCTATGTCTCTGCTATTAAATGGGTCGATGAGTTTTTAGCGGTAATTTAAATGAACAGTTTAAAGGGATTTTTGTAAGCGATATCTGACGCATTTGTAGGGAAAGGATTTTTGTTTTGTGCTGAATGGTCTTTTATGCTTGTAATTTATGTTTAAGTCATTGATTTTAAAATATATGTTATCATTTTTTGTATTTCTATAGTACTTGCCTTCTATCTGTTTTTTGCTAAATTAAACTCATGTTAGCAACAAGCAAGGATGTTTGTTAGTAAGGTGAAGCTTAATAGGAATTAAGTGCCGAAGCTGTCGCTAGATAAAACGATAAGGATTTTGAACAATCGAATGGATCCGATTGTAGGTTAGGATAACAGTAACTTCAGGGTGAAGTGAACAGTGACGTTTTACTCAGTGGATGAGCGCTTAACAGGAAGTGAGCATAAAAAAAAGAGCGATTTGAAATCGCTCTTTTTTTTGTTTTGAACAAAAGGCCTAGCGCTCTAGGTGCTCAAGCTTATCTTCAACACCGTCCCACTCAGTTGCATCTGGCAGGGCATCTTTTTTCTCGGTAATATTTGGCCAAATCAGTGCAAGATCTTGGTTTAATTCAACAAAAACTTCTTGATCTTCTGGTAGCTCATCTTCAGAAAAAATGGCATTTGCCGGGCATTCTGGCTCACACAAGGCACAGTCGATACATTCATCTGGGTTAATGGCCAAAAAGTTAGGACCTTCGTAGAAACAGTCTACAGGGCAAACTTCGACACAGTCAGTATATTTACAGCGAATGCAGTTATCGGTAACGATGAAAGCCATTCGACTTCTCCTTCCAAAGTATTTAAAAAATAATTCTCTCTATTTTAGAGGTATGCTAATTTCTCAGCAAGCAAGATTCGCGAAAATGCTAAATTTATCTGTCATTAGCTTATATCTTGTCTGCGGTTCTTTTCGCTCCACCTTGTTAGATTTCAGCTTTGAGTTCATGAAGCGCGTTTAATGCTTGCAGTGGTGTCATGTTATTAAGGTCTAAGTCTTTTAAACGTTGTTCTAAAATACTGGGTTCAGGCTCAAAAAACATATCGCCTTGTAAGGGCGCTACAACAGCCTGTTGTAAGCTCTCAGCTTGGCTTGATGGCGTTATATGCGCTGCGCCTTGTTCTATTTTAGGTGGTTTGTCTGAGTCGTCCGTTGCGACTTCCAGTTCGCCCAACTTGTGTTTAGCATGTTGAATAACAGTCTTTGGTACACCTGCTAATTGTGCGACCTGTAACCCATAGGATTGGCTCGCTGGGCCGTCGTGCACTTTATGCAGAAATACAATGTCGTCATGATATTCGGTGGCCGTTAAGTGAACGTTAGCAGCATTGTCGAGCTGTTCTGCCAGAGCCGTGAGCTCAAAGTAATGTGTCGCGAATAATACATAGCATTTTAGTTGCTTGGCGAGGTGCTCAACCGCTGCCCAAGCGAGAGATAAGCCATCAAAGGTACTGGTGCCACGGCCAACCTCATCCATTAGGACCAAGCTGTTTTGGCTGGCATTGTTCAAGATGTTAGCGGTTTCGGTCATTTCAACCATAAAGGTGGAACGTCCGCCAGCCAAGTCATCAGAAGAGCCCATACGAGTAAAGATTCGATCCACTACATTAATTGAGGCCTCGCTTGCAGGGACAAAGCTTCCGGTATGGGCTAATAAGGTAATCAGAGCAATTTGCCGCATGTAAGTAGACTTACCCCCCATGTTAGGGCCAGTAATCATTAGCAATGTGCGCTCTTGATTAAGTACTAAATCATTTGGGATAAAAGGATCCGAAATAACGGACTCGACAACCGGGTGTCGCCCCTCCTTAATATTAATACCCCCCTTGTTATGAAGATTAGGGCAGGTAAAGTTCAGGGCATTAGCACGCTCGGAAAAATTATTTAAAACATCCAGCTGGGCCAAGGCTTGGCTGGCAGTTTGCAACTCTTGCAACTGCTTATTCAGCAGGTCTAGTAACGCTTCGTAGAGTTCTTTTTCTCTAGCCAGGGCTTTTGACTTGGCACTTAGCGCCTTGTCTTCGAAGGTTTTTAATTCAGGAGTAATAAAGCGTTCGGCATTTTTTAATGTTTGTCGACGTATATATTCTACAGGGGCTTGTTCTGAATGCAGGCGGCTAATTTCAATATAGTAACCATGCACACGGTTAAAGCCAACTTTTAAAGAGCTGATCCCTGTGCGCTCTTTTTCTGTACGCTCCATTTCTGCTAAAAACTCGGTAGCATTACTAGATAGATTAAGCAGCTCGTCTAGTTCTGGGTCATACCCTTGGTCGAAGACGCCACCGTCGCGTATCACTGAAGGAGGGTTTTCTACTAACGCCTTGCTAAGTATTTGCGTTAGCTCTGGTTGCGCCTTAATACGACTGTTGAGTTCTTGCAAGCGAGCCGCTTGGCTGGCGTTTAAGGCTTCATTAATACTAGGAAGTGCTTCTAGGGCAAAGCGTAGGCGCAATAAGTCACGTGGTCGAGCTGAGCGTAGGGCAACCCTAGATAGAATGCGCTCCACATCGCCAACTTGTTTGAGGGCGGTATAAAGGGCTTGCGTTATGCCTGGCTGTTGGCATTCACGGACTACTTGTTGACGGGCTTGGATTTCATCAAGGTCTCTTATTGGTGTATGCAGCCAACGTTTTAACAGGCGACTGCCCATTGGTGTAGCACATTCGTCCAATACGCTGATGAGCGTGTTTGAGGTGCCACCTGTTAAGTTAATGTCTATTTCTAAGTTGCGGCGGGTCGCACCGTCAATTAATACGGACTGGTCTTTATGTTCAACAGTGATAGCCTGGATATGAGGCAAGGCCGAACGCTGTGTGTCCTTTGCGTATTGTAATAAAGCGCCAGCAGACGAAACTGCGGCCGTAAGCGCTTCACAGCCAAAACCAGACAAATCCTTAGTGTTAAATTGCTGGATCAGTTGGCGGTAGCTAGAGTCATAATCGAAATGCCATGGCCCAAGTTCACAAATACCTTTTTCTAACGCTAGGGCTTCGCGTGCGGGGAAGTCTTCGGAAATAAGCACTTCTTTGGGAGACAAGCGTTGTATTTCGCTGCTTAAGGCCTCGTAGCCATCCACCTCGAACACACAAAAACGACCGCTGGCCATGTCTAAGTATGAAAAACCAAATACATCCAACCCTTTGCGTTTTTGGTGGGCAAGCGACAGAAGTAAATTTTCACGCTTTTCTTCTAGAAAGGCTTCATCACTTATGGTGCCTGGTGTGACAATACGAGCGATTTGTCTTTCTACCGGCCCCTTGCTGGTGGTTGGATCTCCTGTTTGCTCGGCAACAACAACAGATTCGCCCATTCGAACTAAGCGAGCTATGTAGTTTTCCGCGGCGTGGAAAGGAATACCGGCCATGGGAATCGGCGCACCGCCAGAATGCCCTCTGGCGGTTAATGTAATATCTAATAACTGAGCAGCACGTTTGGCATCGTCATAAAACAATTCATAAAAATCACCCATTCGATAGAAAAGAAGTTGGTTAGGGTGTTGGGACTTCAAACCAAAATATTGGCGCATCATTGGAGTGTGGTTATCGCTTGCCGATTTGCTCATCGCTGCTTCTCAATTGTGATCCGTAAAATAGGGGGGTATTCTACGGCAAATTGTGAGTGGATTTAAGGGATAGGAAAATGAATCAGTTTGAAAAAATGCAGCAAGCAGCCGTTAAAGCGAGTGATGCTCTCATGGCGCAAAATATCATGCTTGTAACAGCAGAGTCATGCACAGGGGGGTTAATTGGGGCAACCTGTACTGAGTTGGCGGGCAGCTCTGCTTGGTTTTTCGGTGGTGTGATTAGCTACGCGAATGAAGCCAAAATGCAGGGGTTGGGCGTTAACGAGAATACCCTGATCGCTCATGGGGCGGTATCAGAGCAAACCGTCCGAGAAATGTGTGCTGGGGCGCTACAACTTGGTGGTGGTCTTGCTGTTGCGGTGAGTGGTGTTGCTGGTCCTGCAGGTGGCTCGCCAGAAAAGCCTGTGGGTTGTGTGTATATAGGCTGGCAATTAAAGGGCTCACAAGCGGTTGTTAAACGCTGTCAATTTGTTGGTGACCGGAGCCAAGTGCGTGAGCAAACGGTACTGACCAGCTTGCAAGGCATAGTCGATTTACTGGAAGAAAAATAATACTGTTTTTATATACAGTATTTCTTGAGATTCCCTGTAAAAAGCGCTAGAGTTACCAGCAATGAAACATTAGCCACAAGGATTACATTATGTCATCGACTGCAGACAACAAAAAGAAAGCGTTAGACGCTGCTTTATCTCAAATCGAGCGTCAATTTGGTAAAGGCGCAATCATGAAGATGGACGAGGGGGCGAAGCTGGATATTGAAACCGTTTCGACTGGTTCGTTGGGTTTAGATATTGCGCTTGGTGCTGGTGGTCTGCCATACGGACGTATTTGTGAAATTTATGGACCTGAGTCTTCAGGTAAAACGACTTTAACCCTAAGTGTCATTGCAGAAGCGCAAAAACAAGGTAAAACCTGTGCATTTATTGATGCCGAGCATGCTCTTGATCCTGGCTATGCAGAAAAGCTAGGAGTAAATATCGGCGATCTGTTGGTTTCTCAGCCTGATACTGGTGAGCAAGCACTTGAGATTGTAGACATGCTGGTTCGTTCTAACAGTGTCGATGTGGTCATTGTCGATTCTGTTGCAGCGCTAGTACCTAAGTCTGAAATAGAAGGCGAAATGGGCAGTTCTTCTGTTGGTGTACAGGCGCGTTTGCTTTCTCAAGCCATGCGTAAGTTGACGGGTTCTATTAAAAACGCCAACTGTCTAGTGGTCTTCATTAACCAAATTCGTATGAAGATTGGCGTGATGTTTGGCTCACCAGAAACCACAACGGGCGGTAATGCACTGAAATTTTACTCTTCAGTTCGCCTAGATATTCGTCGCATTGGCTCTGTGAAACAGGGCGACGAAGTAATTGGTAATGAAACCCGAGTGAAGGTGGTAAAAAACAAAGTAGCGCCACCATTTAAGCAGACAGAGTTCCAGATCATGTACGGTGCAGGCATTTATCGCATGGGTGAAGTCATCGACCTAGGTGTGAAACAAGGCTTTATCGATAAGTCTGGCGCTTGGTACGCTTATGAAGGGAATAAAATTGGTCAAGGTAAAGCCAACGCTGCTCAATTCCTTGCTGACAACCCTGAAATTGCTCAAGCGGTTGAAGCAAAGATTCGTGAAACGCTATTACCTAGCAAAGCTAAGTTAGCAGAAGAAGCTCAAAAGGCCGATAAAGAAGAAGCCGATCAACTTGAGTTCTAATCATCGACTACCTTAGTCAAGAATACATAAGCAGGCATCAAGCCTGCTTTTTTATTGGTTGTGTTTAGGAGTTTTCTTAAAGGGGTTAAACCCTGTTACTAAAGCTGTTCCAAGGATGACGATGCTGGAGCCTAAAAAAGTATGCAGTCCTACTTTTTCATCTAATAAGAACCAGCCCCAAAAAATACCGAAAATAGGCACAAGGAAGGTAACGGTTAAAGCCGATGTCGCACCTACTTCGCTGATTAATCGAAAGAAAAGTAAGTAGGCTACACCACTGCAAAGAATGCCAATGAGAACAACGGACCAAATGACAGCAGGGGTGAACTCATAGTTGTTTACGGGAAAGAAAAAGACCATAGGCGTTAAGGGAATAACGGCGCCCCACATGCTGCCATTAGCGTTGGTGAAGGCGTCTAGCTTTTTGGCGCTTTTGGCGTAATGACTAGAAATACCGTAAAACAGCGGAGCACCAAGACCTATAATAATCGCTATGAAGGCGCCGTCTTCTTCTATTAACTGGTCACTACCTACTAGTAGGGTTACACCAAGTACGCCAAGCAAAAGTCCTATAGCAACTTTTATGTCAACAGTATTACGGTGGCTAATAAGGCCAATGAGTGTTCCCCAAATAGGGGCCGTTGCATTAATAATTGATAATAAAGAGGCTGATAATGTCTGAGCTGCAAAGGCTAAACAAAGAAATGGAATACCAGCGTTTAGTGTCCCTAATGTAAGAAAGTGTCGCCAGTTTTCGCGCCAAACGAGTTGTTTACCCAGTAATAAGCCGACGCACAAAAGGAAGGCTGCTGCTAAGCCAACACGCAGTTCAATCAGTATAACGGGCCCCAGAACGGGAGCGGCAATTCGCATGAATAAGAATGAGCCTCCCCATATAGCGGATAAAATAAGAAGAATGAGGAAGTTGGTTTTGGTCATTTTAGTGCATCGCTATTGTCTAAGAGAGTTATTGGTCTTGCGGGCTTAAAGCGTATTGGATTTGATCATAGTTAAATCCCCGATACTGTAGATGGCGCATTTGTTTTGCTTTTTCCTTAAAGTCCTTCGGTATTTGATCTCCAAACTTTCTGCTTTTTAACTGTCTTGCCAGTTCATACCAATCAGCTTCCGCATTTTCTAGGGCGTGTTTGGCTAGTTCGGATTGAATACCCTTTTGATTCAGTTCTTGAATAATTCGTGCAGGTCCTGTTCCTTGCCCAGCCTTGCTGCGGACGTAAATCTCGGCAAATCTCTCATCATTTAGATAATTGAGTTCCTTTAGCTTTTGGCAAGCTTGCTCAATTTCTTCTTGCTCACAGCCCCGTTGTTTGAGCTTTTGCGTTATTTCATGTTGGGAGTGTTCTCGATGACTGACTAAATTTAACGCTTGATCGTAAGTAGATGGGGGTGTGCTCATTGTGATTCTCCTTGCAAAAATAAGTCTATCATTAATAGCAATTGGAAAGAGTTTGTTGTTCAGGATATAAAACTAAACAATTCAATTGGTAAAGTTTTATCGTCTGGCTATTAAGATAAAATAAGATGATAAAACTTAAAATCATATGAAAGAATAGTTTATATAACTTTTGTATTGTTTGGGTGTTTTGATATGCAGGTATGTATTTTAGGTGCAGGTGTTGTTGGGTTGACGTCAGCGTATTATCTTGCCAAAAAAGGGGTGATTGTTACGGTTGTAGATCGTCAGCCTGGGGTGGCGCTGGAAACTAGTTTTGCGAATGCAGGGCAAATATCCCCTGGCTACTCAGCGCCATGGGCTGCGCCAGGTGTACCTTTGAAAGCCGTTAAATGGCTGATGCAGAAACACGCTCCTTTAAAGGTGAGCCTGCAACCAGAGCTTGCTAAGCTAGAATGGATTGGCAAAATGCTTGGCCAGTGTAACGCAAACAGTTACCGGGTAAATAAATCTCGCATGATGGCTCTAGCCGAATACAGCCGAGACCAATTCGTTTCACTGAGGCAGGATATTGGTATTCAGTATGACGACCGCCAATTGGGCACTTTGCAATTGTTTAGAAGTGATGCACAGGTGGAAGCTGCGGAAAAAGACATCAAGGTGTTAAAAGAGCTAGATGTTCCTTATGAGCTTTTGTCCCCAGAGCAAATTGCACAGGTGGAAACGGGGCTGGCCTCCGTGAAAGATAAATTCAAAGGCGGCTTGCGACTAACAGGGGATGAAACTGGAGACTGCTTTACTTTCTGCCAAGCATTACAGAAAGAGTGTGAAGCTTTGGGTGTTAACTTTCAATTCAATGCTAACATTCAAAGTTTGTCTGTGCAGGCTGGGAAAGTGCAAGGAATCGTAACTGAACAGGGTTTACAGAACTTTGATAACCTTTTGGTGTGCTTGGGAAGTTATTCGAAGAAACTTTTAGCGGATTTGGATATTTCTATTCCTGTATACCCAGTAAAAGGATATTCCTTAACCGTTCCAATATCGAACGATCAGTTTGCCCCGATCTCAACCGTAATGGATGAAACCTATAAAGTCGCAGTAACTCGCTTAGGTAATCGAATTCGTGCAGCGGGCACAGCAGAGTTAAATGGGTTTAACTTGGCATTGCCGAAAACTCGCACAGAAACTATTAACCATGTAGTTAGCGATTTATTTGGTGAAGGCTGTGATCTTACACAAGCAGATTACTGGACAGGGCTACGACCTATGACGCCAGACGGTACGCCAGTAGTAGGGGCGACGAAAATTAAAGGTTTGTACCTTAATACAGGTCATGGAACCTTGGGGTGGACTATGAGCTGTGGTTCTGCGGCGGTGATCGCCGATATTATGACAGAAGAAAAAACAGCCATAGATGCGCAGGCATTAGCAGTCACAAGATATTAAGTTTAAGGGGAAGAAATGGCGAGGCCACTGGTTGCAACGGTAGATTTAACCGCGATCTTATTCAACTATCGTTACGCAAAGAAACTACAACCGAACCGTAAAGCGTTTGCGGTTGTAAAAAGTAATGCCTATGGACATGGTGCTAAAGAGGTGGCGCTTTTTCTTGATGACGAGGTTGATGCCTTTGCCGTAGCGGCCATAGAAGAGGCCTTGGCTTTAAGAGAAGCGGGAGTGACGTCTCCTATTATGTTGCTTGAAGGTGTGTTTGAAGCGCAAGAGTGGGCTTTGTGTGAGCAGCATGGTTTTTGGGCCGCAGTTGAAAATGCCCAACAGATGCAATGGTTAATGGATGCGTCTGCGAAAATTGAAAAAGTGTTTGTTAAGCTGGATACCGGCATGCATAGGTTAGGTGCTGATGCCGCAACTGCACAACACTTTGTAGAGCAGTTGAGACAGGCCGATCTAGTGGAAGAAGTGCTGCTAATGACGCATTTTGCTTGTGCTGATGATATTGCAGACAGTGCAACGTTAGAACAATTGACTGAGTTTGAAAGAGCACGCCATCAAATAGGCGGCATAGCAGCAAGTGTGGCAAATTCTGCAGCCATAATGAAGTGGGCTATTCCTGAAGGTGGGTGGATTCGTCCAGGTATTATGCTTTATGGGATTTCTCCTTTTGCAGGGCTGACAGGCCAACAGCTAGGGTTAAAGCCTGCTATGAACTTAACCTCCAAAGTCATCTCGGTGCGTGATATTCAAAAGGGGGCGAAAGTCGGTTACGGTTATACTTATGAAGCATCTCAATCACACCAATTAGCCACTGTAGCCATCGGCTATGGTGACGGCTATCCTAGACATGCTCATACAGGAACCCCACTGACTGTCGATGGACAAGCAGCCACACTGGTGGGGCGAGTGGCTATGGATATGATCATGGTGAAAGCGGAAGATGCTGGCCAAACTTTGTCTCTTGGTCAGACTGTCGAGATATGGGGAGAGCAAGTTCCAGTTGAAAACGTTGCTGATCACGCCGGTACCATTGGTTATGAACTGGTAACGCGTATGACCGCAAGGCCAACTTACCGCTACTTAACCGAAGAAAACGCTACTACTTCAAACTCCTAGGAAATGGCTGCATACAGCGTATTTTGAGCGCGCCGTTTTGCTAAAAAGCATCTTTACTGACGTTAAAGATGCTTTTGTTTAAGCTTTATACAAAAATAAGCTTAAAAAACCTTCTGTTTCTTTTGAAAACACCTGTCTTTAGCGTGTATTATTTTGTGCTTTTCATTGCATCGAGCCGAGTTAGAGAGAAAGGTCGGCTACGCAATACCATTCGCCTAGATTAAAAGAGATAGAGACTCATCCCATTATGAAGAGTTCTGAGTTACGCCAGTCATTTTTGTCCTTCTTTGAAGGGAAACAGCATCAGATCGTTGAATCCAGTTCGTTGGTTCCGGGTAACGATCCAACCCTATTATTTACAAACGCCGGAATGGTTCAGTTTAAAGATGTTTTCTTAGGAGAAGATCTGCGTCCTTATTCACGAGCGACCTCTTCACAGCGTTGTGTGCGTGCTGGTGGTAAGCATAATGATTTAGAGAATGTTGGCTATACGGCTCGTCACCACACCTTCTTCGAAATGTTGGGTAATTTTAGCTTTGGGGATTACTTTAAAGAAGATGCCATTGGTTATGCTTGGGAATTCTTAACCGGAGTGTTAAAGCTACCTACTGAGAAGTTATTGGTAACCGTTTACGCTGAAGATGACGAAGCCTTTGATATTTGGCATAAGAAAATTGGCTTGCCAGAAGAGAAGATCATCCGTATTGGGGATAACAAAGGTGGTCGTTATCAATCAGATAACTTCTGGGCGATGGGTGATACAGGCCCATGTGGCCCTTGTACCGAAGTGTTTTATGATCATGGCGAACACATTTGGGGTGGACCTCCAGGTACTCCAGAAGAAGACGGTGACCGTTTTATTGAAATTTGGAACGTGGTTTTCATGCAATTTAACCGCTCTGCGAATGGTGATATGGCTCCCCTGCCAAAACCTTCTGTTGATACGGGAATGGGGCTTGAGCGTATTGCGGCAATATTGCAGGGTGTGCACAGTAACTACGAAATAGATTTATTCCAGAACCTTATTGCGGCGTCTGCCAAAGCTGTGGGTATTGATGATTTGTCATCTCAGTCATTGCGAGTGATCGCGGACCATATCCGCTCTTGTTCTTTTATGATCGTTGATGGTGTTGTGCCATCCAATGAAGGTCGTGGTTATGTTTTGCGTCGTATTATTCGTCGCGCTGTGCGTCATGGCAATAAATTGGGTCAAAAAGGCGTTTTCTTCCATACCTTGGTCGAAGCGTTAGACAAAGAAATGGGGGATGCCTACCCTGAACTTCGTAAGCTAAAAGAACGTGTTGCTTCTATCTTGCTGAAAGAAGAAGAGCAGTTTGCAAAAACCCTTGATCAAGGTATGAAAATTCTTGAAGAGGCGATTTCTCAGTTAGGCGAGAGTAAAACCATTGCAGGCGAAACGGTTTTTAAACTTTACGATACCTATGGTTTTCCGGCGGATCTTACCAATGATGTTGCCCGTGAAAATAACCTAGAAATTGATGAAGATGGTTTTGCTAAAGCAATGGAAGAGCAGCGTGCCCGTGCCCGCTCCGCAAGTAACTTCTCAATGGATATGTCAGGTGGCGTGAAGCTGGAAAACACAACAGAGTTTACAGGTTATACAAGCCTAGAAGGCCAGTGTGTGATTGATGCCATTTTAGTTGATGGTGGTTTTGTCGAGCAACTAGAAGCAGGTCAAAGTGCAGCAATCATTCTAAAAGAAACACCTTTTTACGGTGAGTCTGGTGGCCAGGTGGGCGATCAGGGGTGGTTGCGTGGCAAAGGGGCGTTTAAAGTCTCTAACACGACAAAACAAGATAAAGCTCACTTGCATCAAGGCGAGTTGAAAGAGGGTGTATTAAAAGTTGGCGACCAGATCGTTGCTCAAGTGGATCGTTCTATGCGCAAAGCAACGACACTCAATCACTCTGCGACACACTTAATGCACGAAGCGCTTCGTCGTGTGCTAGGCGAACATGTGACGCAAAAAGGTTCCTTAGTCGACCCAGAAAAGCTACGTTTCGACTTCTCTCATTTTGAAGGGGTTAGCTCCGTAGAAATTGAGCAAATTGAAGATATGGTTAACGAGCAAATTCGTTTAAATCGTCCTGTTGAAACCGACATCATGGGTATTGAAGCCGCTAAGCAAAAAGGGGCGATGGCTCTGTTTGGTGAAAAATACGATAGTCAAGTTCGTGTGTTAACCATGGGGGCGGATTATTCTATTGAGCTTTGTGGTGGTACCCATGTTGAACGTACTGGTGATATTGGTGTGTTCAAAATCGTTGCTGAGAGCGGTATTGCCGCAGGTGTTCGTCGTATCGAAGCATTGACTGGGAAGGCGGCTATTGATCATGTGCGCCAGACCGAGCAAACACTGTCTAGTATTGCTGGAATCGTAAAGGGCAATAAAGACACGGCGTTGGATAAAGTAACAGCTTTGAATGAGCTTGCGCGCAGTTTGCAGAAAGAGCTTGAACAACTGAAGAGCAAAATGGCTGCTTTAGCTGGCGCTGATTTGGCTTCACAAGCTGTTGATATTGCTGACGGTAAATTATTGGTTGCGCAAGTAGAGCTTGAAGATCCTAAAGCACTTCGAGGCTTGTTAGATGAATTGAAGAGCAAGCTGGAGTCGGCAGTGATTCTATTGGCGGCGGTTAATGATGGTAAGGTGAGTTTGATCGCGGGTGTTACTAAAGAGCTGACCAAAAAAGTGAAAGCCGGTGATCTAATCAAGATGGTGGCACCACTTGTTGATGGTAAGGGTGGTGGCCGTCCGGATATGGCCCAAGCAGGTGGCAATAACCCGTCTGCTTTGCCTGAGGCGTTGGCCGCTGTACCTGCCTGGGTAGAAGAAAGAGTTTAGTCGGACTCATGGCTTACTAGAGTGTTTCTAGTAAGCCTGCGATTTGTAAATAGGTATAAATAACTATGGCGTTGTTAGTTCAAAAATACGGTGGTACGTCTGTCGGTACGGTTGAACGTATTGAAGCGGTGGCTGACCGAGTACAAAGGCATAAGCAAAATGGCGATGATGTTGTTGTCGTAGTGTCTGCTATGAGTGGAGAAACCAATAGGTTGGTGGCTCTTGCTAAGGAGATTGATTCATCGGCTAGCGCTCGTGAAATGGATGTGCTGTTATCCACTGGTGAGCAGGTTACTATTGCGTTGCTATCAATGGCCTTAATGAAGCGTGGTTTAGATGCGCGCTCTTATACAGGTTCGCAGGTACGAATCACCACGGATAGCGCCCATACAAAAGCTCGTATTCAGCACATTGATACAGAGCCTATGCAAGCAGATCTGGATGCGGGTCGAGTTGTTGTTGTAGCCGGCTTTCAGGGAGCTGATGAAGATGGCAATATTACTACCTTGGGGCGTGGCGGATCTGATACCACAGGTGTTGCTCTTGCTGCGGCGCTTAAGGCGGATGAATGTCAGATCTATACTGATGTTGATGGTGTTTATACGACAGACCCAAGAGTCGTCGATAGCGCCCGTAGGTTAGATAAAATAACCTTTGAAGAAATGCTAGAAATGGCCAGCCTAGGTTCGAAGGTTTTACAAATTCGCGCTGTAGAGTTTGCGGGCAAATATCAAGTGCCATTAAGAGTATTGTCGAGTTTTAGTGAAGGTGAAGGTACTTTGATCACCACAGAGGGGAGTAAAAATATGGAGCAACCTGCCGTTTCTGGTATTGCATTTAATCGTGACGAAGCAAAATTAACTCTCAAAGAAGTGCCTGATACACCAGGGATTGCTTCACATATTCTGGGTTCAATCAGTGATGCCAATATCGAAGTCGATATGATAGTGCAAAATATTTCTGTGGATGGAACGACAGATTTTACCTTTACAGTGCATCGTAACGAATATGAACAAGCGCTTAATATTCTGAATAATGTTAAGCAAGAACTGGGTGCTCGCGATGTGTTATCTGATGCGAAGATCGCGAAAGTCTCAATTGTAGGTGTGGGAATGCGCTCCCATGCTGGTGTAGCTAGCCGTATGTTTAGAGCATTGGCGGAAGAGTCTATTAATATTCAGCTTATCTCTACCTCTGAGATAAAAGTGTCTGTCATCTTAGATGAAAAGTACATGGAGCTTGCTGTGCGAGCACTACATTCAGCATTTAAATTGGATTCTGGTGTCATGGAGGCAAGTGAGTCTTAGTTAAATTGCTTAGTGGTTTTGTAAACAGGGATAGAAAAACCATTAAATGACGGTTAGAATAAGTTGTGTAGGCAAAATCCTACAAGAGGGTTCGGTTAAGGCTGGATTCACTATTTATTTTATATACAGGGAGAAAAGACAATGCTAATTCTTACTCGCAGGGTTGGAGAAACCCTAATGGTTGGTGATGAAGTGTCTGTAACCGTCTTAGGTGTTAAAGGTAATCAAGTACGTATTGGTAT
This sequence comes from Marinomonas epiphytica, assembly GCF_054780655.1. Lineage (NCBI taxonomy): Bacteria > Pseudomonadati > Pseudomonadota > Gammaproteobacteria > Oceanospirillales > Oceanospirillaceae > Marinomonas > Marinomonas epiphytica. The sequence continues at coordinate 6,519 of NZ_BAAGVX010000036.1, read as the reverse complement.
TAATGCGCCAAAAGATGTCTCAGTGCATCGCGAAGAGATTTACCTACGCATTCAAAAAGAACAAGATGAACAGGTTGTAGAAGATTAATTTTTTTTAAAAAAATTGCTTTAAGGCCTTTACATAGCGGATAGGCAGTATATACTACGCCGCACTTGTTTGGAGAGTTGGCCGAGTGGCCGAAGGCGCGCCCCTGCTAAGGGTGTATGGGTTAACACTCATCGAGGGTTCGAATCCCTCACTCTCCGCCATTTCAAGTTTTACATTAGAAGCTATCCTTTTTAATGTTTATTACTGAAGTTTGAAATTACGCATCCGTAGCTCAGCTGGATAGAGTACTCGGCTACGAACCGAGCGGTCAGAGGTTCGAATCCTCTCGGATGCGCCATTTCGACATTCCATAGTAAGTTGTAGATTACTTTGGTCTTAAGTAAAATTTATGATGTGCATCCGTAGCTCAGCTGGATAGAGTACTCGGCTACGAACCGAGCGGTCAGAGGTTCGAATCCTCTCGGATGCGCCATTATAAAAGTATACCAAGTTACGCATCCGTAGCTCAGCTGGATAGAGTACTCGGCTACGAACCGAGCGGTCAGAGGTTCGAATCCTCTCGGATGCGCCATCTTTTCCCCTTTCTTATTTTTCAATTTTCTTTTTCTGTATTTGACTTTTTACCCATTGTCTTAATTATTGTTGTTTTCTTGCTTGTTCAAATACTTGCATGAAGTCAATAAAGCTATTTGCTCTTCTTAGGGCTTGCAGGTTGTCTTTTACGACAGGAAAATGAAAGCGTAGGTGTCCGCACCATTGTTTCAACCGCCCTAGTGTCGCGACCTCGTCATAGACTTCCTGCAATTGTTGAGCGTAATCTGCAAAAACTTCATACAGCCTTTCTTCCTTTGTCTTTGCTATTTGCCCTGTTAGGGCGGCTCTTATCTCTTCAAAAACAAAAGGGTTGTTTAGGGAGCCGCGGCCAATCATGAAGTGATTACAACCTGTTATTTCTTGACATTGCATGAGGGAATGGAAATCTGTGATGTCGCCGTTGGCCACCACTTCCATTTTGGTTCTTTCATTGATTAGGGCAATTTTTTCCCATCTTGCTGGTGGGCGGTAGCCATCTTTTTTGGTTCGGCCATGAACAGTTAGTTTTTGAGCGCCAGCTGAGCTGATGGCGTCCACGTTATCAAAGAGTAAGTGTTCGTCTTCATACCCTAGCCTTATTTTTGCAGAAACGACCACTGATTTAGGCAGTGCCTCGCGAATGCTAGAAACAATGTCATATAAGGTTTCTGGGTATTGTAGTAGTACTGAGCCTCCTCCGTGCCCATTCACTCTTTTAGCAGGGCAACCAAAATTAATATCTATGTGATTTGCACCGGCTAAATGTGCGGCATAAGCACTTTGTGCCATTAGCTCGGCATTGCTGCCTAATAGCTGTGTGTGGACAGGGTGTTGGTGGCGAGTTTGGGCGCCATGCTGGTTTTCCGGGACGAGCCGCTTGAAGGTATGGCTGGGGATCGCGTATTGAGTCACACGAACAAACTCAGAGACAAGGTAATCCATGCCGCCAATCTGTGAGAGTAAGGCTCGCATGGTGTGATCCATTACCCCTTCCATTGGGGCGACGGCGAGCGTCAATGGTTGTTTTTTTGTCAAGGAGTGCGAATTTTTTGCTGATTTTTGAGGATTGTTCACGAAATATGTCAAACTGTTATGTAAAAAAAATATCAAACTGTTCTGGTTTGTGGTAAAAAATAGAGCACAATTTACGAAACAGTGTAATGAATGAGCATATGAGCACATTCGGCGCTGACAAACAAGATAAGTGTATAGGTATAAATTCTATGAACGGACTGCTTGAAGACGGTGTTGGCTTAATGGTTTTGGGTATGGGGTTTGTATTCTCCTTCCTGATTCTACTTATTTTTGCGACCAGCTACATGTCGCGTTTATTAAATCGCTTTTTCCCTGAGGTTCAGGCTCCTGCTCCTGTTCAGTCTGCGGCTCAAAGTGGTGTGCAAGCTGCGCCAGCAGTAGATGCTCATATGACGGCTGTGATTACCGCGGCTATTCAACAACACCGTAAAAGTAAAAATCTTAACTAATTTCTTGCTGAGGCTGAAACATGACAACTACAAAACAACCTCTAGGTATTACAGACGTCGTTCTACGTGATGCTCACCAATCTTTATTCGCAACTCGCATGCGCATTGATGACATGCTTCCAATTGCCGAAAAGCTAGACCAAATTGGTTACTGGTCTTTAGAGTCATGGGGCGGTGCAACCTTTGATTCATGTATCCGTTACATTGGTGAAGACCCATGGGAGCGGATTCGTGAGCTTAAGAAAGTGATGCCAAATACGCCTCAGCAAATGCTATTACGTGGTCAAAACTTATTGGGTTACCGCCATTATGCTGATGATGTGGTAAACAAGTTTGTTGAGCGTGCTGCAGTAAATGGTGTCGATGTTTTCCGTATTTTTGATGCGATGAACGATCCTCGTAACCTTGAAACAGCGATTAAAGCTGTCAAAGGTCAAGGAAAGCATGCACAAGGCACTATTTCTTATACTAAGAGCCGAGTGCATACCACCCAGAATTGGGTAGATTATGCGAAAACCCTTGAGAATATGGGGGCAGACTCTATTGCCATTAAAGATATGTCTGGCATTTTAACGCCTTATGATGCGTTTGAGTTGGTTCGCCTGTTGAAAGCGCAAACAGAGTTGGAAGTTCACCTCCATGCTCATGCCACGTCTGGGCTATCAGATATGACTATTCTAAAAGCGGCTGAAGCCGGTGTGGATCGTGTTGATACGGCAATCTCTTCCATGTCGATGACATATGGCCACAGTGCAACAGAATCTGTAGTGGCTGCATTACAGGGTACAGATAGAGATACAGGGTTAGATTTAACCAAGCTTGAAGAGGTTGCTTCATACTTCCGTGATGTGCGTAAGAAATACGCGAAATTTGAAGGGTCGCTACGAGGTACGGATTCTCGCATTCTTATTGCTCAGGTTCCGGGTGGCATGTTGACCAACATGGAGAACCAACTGAAAGAGCAGGGTGCTGCCGATAAGTTTGATGATGTGCTAAAAGAAATTCCGAAAGTCCGTGAGGATCTAGGTTTAATTCCTCTTGTTACGCCAACTTCTCAGATCGTTGGTACCCAAGCTGTATTAAATGTTTTAACGGGTGAGCGTTATAAATCTATTTCTAAGGAAACGGCTGGGATTCTTAAAGGCGAATACGGCGCAGCTCCTGCTGAATTTAATAAAGAGCTTCAAGAGCGCGTGTTAGATGGTTCAGAAGCTATTACTTGTCGCCCTGCAGACTTGCTATCGCCAGAAGTTGAAAAGTTGACTGACGAATTGCTAGGTTTAGCCAAAGAGAAGGGCGTGAAGTTGGCAGAAGATCAGATTGATGATGTTCTGACATACGCTTTGTTTCCTCAAATTGGCCTTAAGTTTTTGCAAAATCGCGGTGATGCCGATGCCTTTGAGCCAGTTCCGTCAGCAAATGATGTATTGCCTGACGCTTCTCAAGCAGCCGCTGATACCGGAGTCTATACAGTGACAGTAGCAGGCCAAAGCTATGTTGTTGAAGTGACTGATGGCGGTGATGTGAGTCAAATACAAACTGTGGCATCGAATGTGTCGCCGAGCACACCTGTGGCTGCTACTCCAGCTCCTGCTTCTGGTGGTGAGGATGTACCCTCTCCATTAGCGGGTAATATCTTTAAAGTGCTTGTATCTCCAGGCCAGCAAGTGGCTGAAGGTGAGACGGTCATGATTTTGGAAGCCATGAAGATGGAGACCGAAATTTCTGCACCTAAGTCAGGAGTAGTTGGTGCAATTAATGTGAAAGAAGGCGACTCAGTGCAAGTGGGTCAAGCTCTACTAACTCTATAAAAGGCTGTATTGAATAATGGAAAGCAAATTATTAAACCTATATCACGATACCGGCTTTTATCAATTAGAGTTTGGTCAGTTTGTGATGATCTGTGTAGGCCTTCTATTGGTCTACCTAGCAATCAAAAAAGGCTTTGAGCCACTGCTATTATTACCTATCGGTATTGGCGCAGTGTTGGTGAACATTCCAGGAGCAGGCTTCACTGCGGCTCCTGTATATGATGCCGCTGGGCATATGGTGTCTCCGGGTGGTTTGCAGTACTACATCTATCATGGTGGTATAGAGACAGGGCTCTTTCCTCTATTGATCTTTATGGGTGTGGGGGCCATGACGGATTTTGGTCCTATGCTGGCTAATCCAAAAACACTGTTGCTTGGTGCCGCTGCTCAATTTGGTATTTTTGCGACAGTCATTGGAGCTGTTGTGCTGGGTGCTGCTGGTATTATGGACTTTACTCTAGCGGATGCAGCGGCGATCGGTATTATCGGTGGTGCGGATGGTCCAACGGCCATTTTTGTTGCTAGCCGTTTAGCACCAGATCTTTTGGGTGCCATTGCGGTGGCAGCTTATTCTTATATGGCTTTGGTGCCGCTTATTCAGCCACCTATCATGCGCGCTCTAACTACGCCAGATGAGCGTGCGATTAAAATGGAGCAGCTGCGTACGGTAAGTAAAGCAGAAAAAATTATCTTTCCAATAGTTGTTACCGTGATGGTGGCGATGTTTCTACCAAGTGCGGCACCTTTGTTGGGTATGTTTTGTTTTGGTAATTTGATGAAAGAGTGTGGTGTTGTAGATCGTTTAAGTGATACAGCCCAGAATGCCTTGATCAATATTGTGACTATCTTTCTAGGTTTAGGTGTTGGTTCAAAACTTAGCTCAGAAGCGTTTTTGAACTTAGAAACCTTGGGTATTCTATCTCTTGGTCTAGTTGCCTTTTCAATTGGTACCGCAGCGGGTGTACTGATGGCAAAAATGATGAATAAGTTTTCATCTCATCAGATTAACCCTTTAATCGGTGCTGCTGGTGTGTCTGCTGTTCCTATGGCTGCTCGCGTAGCGAACAAAGTAGGACTGGAAGCCAATAAACAAAACTTCTTGTTGATGCACGCCATGGGGCCAAACGTTGCGGGTGTAATTGGTTCAGCTGTTGCTGCGGGTGTCATGTTAAGCTACGTGGCTGGCTAATTAGACCTTTGCCTCTAAAACCAGTGCTTTTGATTTTTCGAAAGCACTGGTTTTTTTTGAGTAAACGGAATGTAATGACTTGTTATGTTTAATTGTTGCGCGTTTTCTTTGTGAGTGTAATCCATTACATTGTAACGATAGAAATGGTTTGTAGTCGATTGAACTATCTTGGCTTTTGATAGCTCAAAGCATTTATTGTATAACTATTTTGTTCGGCTCCTATAGGGGTTGGTGAGGCTTTAGGGAAAAACATGATACCAGTGTTTAATAATCTGCAAACCTTCGTTATTGCCGCAAAAGAGGGGAGTTTTGCGGCAGCCGCTTCAATCTTAGGTGTTACGCCAGCAGCCGTAAGTCAACAAATTCGCCAGTTAGAAATACAGTTAGAAGCTGTTTTGTTTGAGCGCTCTAAAGCAGGTGTGTCTTTAACGCCAGAAGGTAAGCAATATCTTTATTATGTTGATCAGGCATTTGACCTGCTTAATCAAGGTAAAAGAGCATTAGATTCGGCAAAAAATAAACATGTTTTCACTATTGTTGCCCCCCCTAGTATTGCCAGTAAATGGCTAATGCCAAGAATTTATAGTGCCATGGAGTATCACCCAGAAATAGAAATCCATGTAGAAGCAAGCCATAGTAAAGTGAATTTTTCTCATGGTCAGCAAGATGCTGCTATAACCTACGGCCTTTCTGGTGCCCAAAACGACGAGAGTATGTATCTTTTTAGAGATGTAGTCGGGGTATACGCTAGTCCGGATTTATTAGAAAAAATAGAAGGTACGTGTTCTAATGATGATCTTGCTCTGCTGCCAAAACTGGACGTGAACTGGGGGCAAGATAATTTAAATCTGCCTTCCTGGTCGGATTGGCTTTTGAAAGCAGAGGTAGTGGAGGGTAAGCAGGAGCAGATGTTGCAGTACAACCTATCAAGTTTAGCAATCGATGCTGCCATTGATAGCAGGGGGCTATTGCTTTGTCAGAACTTGCTAGTGAGTGAAGAGTTGACGATTGGGAAACTAGTGCAAGTATCGGACGTGGTAATTCCTCTTAAAGAAGCCTATTTTCTCACCTACCCGAAAAAGACCTTGCAACGAGAAAATGCTAAGGATGTCATAGGGCTTATTGCCTCTCCAACCCGATCCCTCCAAAAATAAGCATTGAGAATTTTAAATATATTTTTATTAAAAAGTGCTTGCATTAAATCTTTAGATCCTTAATATACGCCCTCGCTGACACGGACAGGGCTTCAAACTCTTACAGAGATTGAGTCGCTTAAGTGTAACGGCAACGCTCTTTAAAATAGATAATCAGATAATTTGTGTGGGCGCTCGCTGGAGGCTTCAAAAAGAAATTGAAGTCTTACGAGACGTCTAACACGTCAATTCGCTTTATTAAGTAAATTGTTAGTGTTTC
>NZ_BAAGVX010000035.1:0-514 GCF_054780655.1 Marinomonas epiphytica | reverse complement strand
TATAACACCAAAGTAGCTTTAGATAAGCGAAAGGATACGGTTTAAAACTTGATACACGTTATTTCGAAATGAATTGTTAAACAGTAAACAGAAAGACAAGCAGAACAAAGCGTGTTTTGGAGAAAGTAATAGTCCAAAACGAGCGCAACAGAATTGCTTGACGATCATAGAGGCGTTGAACCACCTGATCCCATCCCGAACTCAGAAGTGAAAAGCGCCATCGCCGATGGTAGTGTGGGAGATCCCATGTGAGAGTAGGTCGTCGTCAAGCTTTAATACAAGAGAAACCCCACATAGCCAATGCTGTGTGGGGTTTTTTATTGCAGACACGCATGTGAGAGTAGGTCGTCGTCAAGCTTTAATATAAGAGAAACCCCATACGACAAATGTCGTGTGGGGTTTTTTCGTTTACAGCGCCAAAACGTCAATCCCAAGCTCCGACTCGTAGGGCGCCGTTAGGCCGCAGGCCGTAATGCGCCGCTGGGTGCAAAGCGCCCATATAACCGATATTGAA
>NZ_BAAGVX010000034.1:395-687 GCF_054780655.1 Marinomonas epiphytica | reverse complement strand
TGAAAAATCATGCTCAAGATTCCAATCTTTTTTATTGGGCAATTTGCTCTTTAACAATTCAAAATTTTGAAATAACGATGAATCAAGCGTTAAACCGGTGAGAAGCACTTTAACCTAGTGTTTCTTGTTATCGTAAATCCTTGGAAGAGACAAAAGCTTTCAAGGTTATGATCCAGATCGAGTCTAATGAGCTGGTTTGGTTTTAGACGAGGCAAAATTGAGCGAGTGAGGGAGTTTATGTTGTATAAATGACCGACACGAGTGAGATTTTAACAAAGTATAAAATCAAAGT
>NZ_BAAGVX010000034.1:0-385 GCF_054780655.1 Marinomonas epiphytica | reverse complement strand
TTATGATCCAGATCGAGTCTAATGAGCTGGTTTGGTTTTAGACGAGGCAAAATTGAGCGAGTGAGGGAGTTTATGTTGTATAAATGACCGACACGAGTGAGATTTTAACAAAGTATAAAGTCAAAGTAGATATTGGAAAGGTTATTTTGGGTTATATAGTCAAGTGACTAAGCGTGCACGGTGGATGCCTTGGCAGTCAGAGGCGATGAAGGACGTGGTAATCTGCGAAAAGCTCGGGGGAGTTGATAAACAAACTGTAATCCCGAGATGTCCGAATGGGGAAACCCACCCGCTTGCGGGTATCGTTAAGTGAATACATAGCTTAACGAGGCGAACGAGGGGAACTGAAACATCTAAGTACCCTTAGGAAAAGAAATCAATTGAG
>NZ_BAAGVX010000033.1:315632-315941 GCF_054780655.1 Marinomonas epiphytica | reverse complement strand
TCCCGAACTCAGAAGTGAAAAGCGCCATCGCCGATGGTAGTGTGGGAGATCCCATGTGAGAGTAGGTCGTCGTCAAGCTTTAATACAAGAGAAACCCCATACGACAAATGTCGTGTGGGGTTTTTTCGTTTACATCATCAAAAAACCGACGTTGGGCGTATAGGTTGTGGTTATCCATTAACTTGCGCCTGTCTCGTACCTCGACGCGTCTGCGTAAATGCATAACCGCAACCTATTATATTTTTTCACATCCCCAATCGTAGGGCGCCGTTAGGCCGAAGGCCGTAATGCGCCGTGGGTGCGAAGCAT